>NZ_JBITSX010000043.1:0-54857 GCF_044541255.1 Pseudomonas sp. NPDC085632
ATTTTCAGAAGTTTTCGAAGAATTCTTCAACAACTTCAACCACTTGCGCTTCAGATCTCTCCGAAGCGGGAGGCGAATTCTACAGCGTTACACGCCGCTGTCAACACCTCTTTTTCAACTTCCTTTTGGCTTCGATGAACTGAAGCAACCCGCCGCCGAAACCTACATAACTCTTTGAATCTCAAGGAGTTTTCCGTTTCGACTGCGCCGGAAGTGGGGCGAATTATAGACACCTGAAATTCGCCGTCAACACTTATTTTCAGTATCACTCAGATTTCAGAGTGATACGTGCAAATGCCTTCTTGCCTGCCTGGCAAACGTGGGTCGCACCCAGTACATATATAAAGGAGCGATCAACCACCTCACCATCAATGCGCACACCACCGGACGCCAACAGGTCGCGCGCCGCTGCCGAGTTTTTCACCAGGCCTGCTTTATTAAGGACTGCCGCGATCGGCATGTCTTCAGCGGAAACCAGTTCGACCTCCGGCAGATCATCCGGCAACTCACCATCCTTCATACGGTTACCCGCTGCACGATGAGCATTGGCCGCCGCCTCTTCACCATGGAAGCGCGCAACGATCTCTTCAGCCAGCTTGATTTTGACATCGCGCGGATTGGCGCCCGCCTCTACATCGGCACGCAACGCATTGATCTCATCCATCGAGCGGAAGCTCAGCAGCTCGAAGTAACGCCACATCAATGCATCCGGAATAGAAACCAGCTTGCTGTACATGACGCCCGGCGCCTCCTGGATTCCGACGTAGTTGCCCAACGACTTGGACATCTTCTTCACGCCATCCAGACCTTCAAGCAGCGGCATGGTCAGAATGCACTGCGCTTCCTGGCCATAACCACGCTGCAACTCACGCCCCATCAGCAAGTTGAACTTCTGATCAGTACCGCCCAGCTCAACGTCCGCGCGTAAAGCCACCGAGTCGTAACCCTGAACCAGCGGATAGAGGAACTCGTGAATAGCGATCGGCTGATTGGTGGTGTAGCGTTTGTCGAAGTCATCGCGCTCAAGCATACGAGCAACGGTGTACTGCGAAGTCAGGCGAATGAAATCCGCCGGCCCCATCTGATCCATCCAGGTGGAGTTGAAGGCAACTTCAGTTTTCGCCGGATCAAGAATCTTGAAAACCTGAGTCTTGTAGGTCTCGGCGTTTTCCAGAACCTGCTCGCGAGTCAGCGGAGGACGAGTGGCGCTCTTGCCGCTCGGATCACCGATCATCCCGGTGAAGTCACCTATAAGGAAGATCACCTGATGCCCCAGCTCCTGGAACTGACGCAGCTTATTAATAAGCACGGTATGACCCAGGTGCAGATCCGGGGCGGTCGGATCAAAACCAGCCTTGATACGCAGCGGCTGGCCGCGCTTGAGCTTCTCGATCAGCTCGGACTCGACCAATAGTTCTTCCGCACCACGTTTAATCAGCGCTAGCTGCTCTTCAACCGACTTCATAACAGACCCGCAAGGCTCAGATTCAAAGGGAACCAACCATACAAGATCGCGCACCAATTACAAGTTTTGCCCGGCGCACGGACACCAATCCACAGACGCGCTGTCTGTAGACTTGCTTCAGAGATGATTTGGTTATATTTTATACAGTTATTTCATCTTCATCATGTCATTCATCTTTTCCAATTCATCATTTTTCAAAGTCAAAATTACCTATGACCACAGAACCGTCTAAAGCGCCCCCGCTTTACCCGAAGACCCACCTGCTTGCTGCAAGTGGAATCGCCGCCCTTCTCAGCCTGGCTCTCCTGGTATTCCCTTCCAGTGATGTAGAAGCCAAAAAGACGACCCTGAGCCTTGAACTGGAAAGTCCTGCCGAACAACTGACACAAGATCAAGACGCAGCTGACGCGACTCAAGCCACAAATGAGCCGGTAACTTCGCCGTTTGCTCAAATCGAAAACAGTGACGAAAACACCCCGCAAACCGCCGAAGCAGCACCTGCGCCAGCCGCCGAAAAGCCAAAGTCACCTGGCCACCGTGAAGTCATCGTTGCCAAGGGCGATACGCTGTCGACCCTGTTCGAAAAGGTCGGCCTGCCTGCCGCCTCCGTTCATGAAGTTCTGGCCAGCGACAAGCAAGCTAAACAGTTCAGCCAGCTTAAACACGGCCAGAAACTTGAATTCGAATTGAACCCTGAAGGCCAACTGACCAGTTTGCACAGCAAGGTCAGCGACGTCGAAACCATTACTCTGACCAAGAATGACAAGGGTTATGCCTTCAACCGGGTCACCGCAAAACCCACCGTTCGCACCGCTTACGTGCACGGCGTCATCAATAGCTCGCTTTCGCAATCCGCTGCCCGTGCCGGCCTCTCGCACAGCCTGACCATGGATATGGCCAGCGTCTTTGGTTACGACGTCGACTTCGCCCAGGACATCCGCCAAGGCGACGAATTTGATGTGATCTACGAGCAGAAAGTGGTTAACGGCAAATCGGTTGGCAATGGCCCGATCCTGTCTGCCCGTTTTACCAACCGCGGCAAAACCTACACCGCTGTGCGTTACACCAACAAGCAAGGCAACAGCAGTTACTACACGGCTGACGGCAATAGCATGCGCAAGGCGTTTATCCGTACGCCGGTGGATTTCGCCCGCATCAGCTCGAAGTTCTCAATGGGCCGCAAGCACCCGATCCTCAACAAGATCCGCGCCCACAAAGGCGTCGATTACGCAGCGCCACGCGGTACGCCAATCAAGGCTGCCGGTGACGGTAAAGTGCTGCTGGCCGGACGTCGTGGTGGCTATGGCAATACCGTCATCATTCAGCACGGCAACACCTACCGCACGCTCTACGGCCACATGCAAGGCTTCGCCAAAGGCGTGAAGACTGGCGGTACCGTGAAACAGGGCCAAGTCATCGGCTACATCGGCACCACCGGCCTGTCCACCGGCCCGCACTTGCATTATGAATTCCAGGTCAACGGCGTTCACGTCGACCCACTGGGGCAGAAGCTGCCGATGGCTGACCCGATAGCCAAGGCCGAACGCGCTCGCTTCCTCGCACAGAGCCAACCGCTGATGGCACGCATGGATCAAGAGAAGGCCACCATGCTGGCTTCGAGCAAGCGTTAAGTCATGGCCCTGTATATCGGCGTAATGTCCGGAACCAGCCTCGACGGTCTGGACATTGCCCTGATCGAACAGACCTCGGCGATCAACTTGATCGCCACGCACTACATTCCCATGCCTGAGTCCCTGCGCGCCGAGCTGCTCGGCTTGTGCGTCAGCGGTCCTGACGAAATCGCCCGATCGGCGATTGCCCAGCAGAACTGGGTAAAGCTCGCTGCGCAGGGCATTCACACCCTCCTCGCTCAGCAACAACTCAAACCCCAAGACATTCGAGCAATTGGCAGCCACGGCCAGACCATTCGCCACGAACCGGCGCGCGGTTTCACCGTGCAGATCGGCAACCCGGCCCTGCTGACCGAACTGACCGAGATCACTGTCGTCAGCGACTTCCGCAGCCGCGATGTCGCAGCCGGCGGCCAAGGTGCTCCGTTGGTTCCTGCGTTTCATGAAGCTTTGTTCGAAGAGCGTACCGGCAACCAGGCCGTCTTGAATGTCGGCGGTTTCAGCAATTTGAGTCTGATAGAGCCGACCAAGCCTGTAGCCGGTTTCGACTGCGGCCCAGGGAATGTGCTGATGGACGCCTGGATTCAGCAGCAGCGTGGTGAAAACTACGATCGTAATGGCGACTGGGCAAAAACCGGTTCGGTAGAACCGACGTTGCTGGAAGCACTGCTCAGCGATCCGTTCTTCGTTACCAAGGGCCCAAAAAGTACCGGCCGCGAGGTGTTCAACCTGGCCTGGCTGGAGCAACATCTGTCACGGCTCCCAGCCTTCGCTGCGGAAAACGTGCAGGCCACATTGCTTGAGCTGACCGCGCTGACCATCGTCGAGTCGCTGCACAGCGCTCAATCCGATACCCAAGAGTTGTTGGTCTGCGGCGGCGGTGCACACAACAGCACACTGATGAAACGCTTGGCCGACCTGCTACCCGACACGACGGTAGCCAGCACCAAGACCCATGGCGTTGATCCGGACTGGGTAGAAGCCATGGCGTTCGCATGGCTGGCCCATTGCTGCCTCGAAGGGATCGCCGCCAACCGCCCAAGCGTCACAGGCGCACACGGTCTACGGGTACTCGGCGCCATCTATCCAGCCTGATTAACTCGCACACAGCAAAACGCCGCAGAACCGTAAGGCTCTGCGGCGTTTTGTTGTCTGTAACGAGCGATCAGATCGAGAACGAAGACCCGCAACCACACGTCGTGGTGGCGTTCGGGTTCTTGATCACGAAACGCGAACCTTCCAGACCTTCCTGGTAGTCCACTTCAGCACCGGCCAGGTACTGAAAGCTCATTGGATCAACCACCAGACTCACGCCTTCGCGCTCGACGATGGTGTCGTCATCGGCCACATCTTCATCGAAGGTGAAACCGTACTGAAAACCTGAACAACCGCCGCCCGTAACGAATACGCGCAGCTTCAAGCGATCATTCCCCTCTTCATCGACCAGGCTCTTCACCTTGTGCGCAGCACCGTGGGTGAATTGCAAAGCCGTGGGGGTGAAGGATTCGACGCTCATGCTGACTATCTCCCGGCGTTACGCCGCCATAATGCGTGATGACGCGCATTATCCGCTTGTCCGAGAAAATCGGTCAACTATTGTTACGGTATATCAATAAAGCCGACGAGCTGTTCAGAATGTAAAAAGGCCCGTTTAACGGGCCTTTTTGCTATGCAGCTTAAAGTGTTACGGCAGCATACCGGCGTGGGACAAACCGAAGCGCTCGTCCAGACCGAACAGGATGTTCATGTTTTGCACAGCTTGGCCCGACGCGCCTTTGACCAGGTTGTCGATCACCGAAAGCACCACCACCAGATCGCCATCCTGCGGACGGTGAACGGCGATACGGCAAACGTTGGCGCCACGCACGCTACGGGTTTCCGGATGGCTGCCGGCAGGCATTACATCGACGAACGGTTCGTTGGCGTAACGCTTTTCGAACAACGCCTGCAGATCCACCGAACGATCAACCACGGTCGCGTAAAGCGTGGAGTGAATGCCACGAATCATCGGGGTCAGGTGCGGAACGAAAGTCAGACCAACGTCCTTGCCCGCTGCGCGACGCAAACCCTGGCGTATTTCCGGCAGGTGACGGTGACCTTTTACCGCATAGGCCTTCATGCTTTCCGATGTTTCGGAGTACAGAGAGCCGACAGCCGCACCGCGACCGGCACCACTAACACCGGATTTGCAGTCGGCGATCAGACGCGAAGTGTCCGCCAGACCAGCTTCCAGCAACGGCAGAAAACCCAGCTGCGTCGCAGTCGGATAGCAACCCGGCACGGCGATCAGGCGAGCTTTCTTGATCTGCTCGCGATTGACTTCCGGCAGACCGTAAACCGCTTCGTCCAGCAACTCCGGCGCGCCGTGCGGCTGACCGTACCACTTGGCCCACTCTTCAGCGTCTTGCAGGCGGAAGTCGGCCGACAGGTCGATGACCTTGGTGCCCGCCGCCAGCAATTCGCCGGCCAAAGCGTGAGCGACACCGTGCGGGGTGGCGAAGAACACCACGTCGCAAGCGCCCAAGGTCTTGATGTCCGGCACGCTGAAGGCCAGGCCGTCGTAGTGACCGCGCAGGTTCGGGTACATATCAGCCACGGCCAGACCGGCCTCGGATCGGGAAGTGATCACAACCACTTCTGCCTGCGGATGCTGCGCCAACAGACGCAGCAGTTCGACACCGGTGTAACCCGTGCCGCCGACGATACCGACCTTGACCATAACCTGCCCTCAAAGAACCTACTGGAAAGCCGTCGATAATAGGGACCGCGCGCGCCTGCGACAACCGTCAAGGTGACGTGTGGACGCTCAAGCCTCTACTATCCGGCTTACCGTGAATTAGGGAATAACTAAAATGCTCTATCTGTGGATCAAAGCGTTTCACATTGTCAGTGTCGTTTGCTGGTTTGCCGGGCTGTTTTATTTGCCGCGACTGTTCGTTTATCACGCGCAGAGCGACGACACGATCAGCAAAGAGCGCTTCAGCCTCATGGAGCGCAAGCTATACCGCGGCATCATGGGTCCGGCGATGATCGCCACGCTGATCTTCGGCGGCTGGCTGATCTATCTCAACCCGGGCATCTTCAGCATGGGCGGCTGGATTCACGCCAAGCTGACCCTGGTCGTGTTGCTGATCGGCTACCACCACATGTGCGGCGCTCAGGTAAAACGTTTTGCCCGTGGCGAAAACACCCGCAGCCATGTCTTTTATCGCTGGTTCAATGAAGTGCCGGTTCTGATATTGCTGGCTATCGTAATTCTGGTTGTGGTCAAGCCGTTCTAACTTCAACAACTACAGATCTTTGGGGTATCCATAATGTCGCTGCCCGCTTTGCTCGAACAACGTCTGCGTCTGCCTGTAGTCGCGGCGCCGATGTTTCTGATATCCAATCCTGAGCTGGTGCTCGCCTGCTGCCGCAATGGCGTGGTCGGTAGCTTCCCGGCACTGAACCAGCGCGAAAGCAGCGGGTTCAAGGCCTGGCTGGAACAGATCGAAGCGGGACTGGCGACACTGGATAACCCGGCGCCGTACGCGGTGAACCTGATCGTGCACAACAGCAACCCGCGCTTGCAGGCGGATCTGAACATCTGCGTCGAGCACAAAGTGCCAATCGTCATCACCAGCCTCGGCGCGGTGAAGGAACTGGTCGACGCGGTACACAGCTATGGCGGCCTGGTCTTCCATGACGTCACCACTCGCCGGCATGCCGAGAAAGCGGCCGAGGCCGGTGTCGACGGCTTGATCGCCGTTGCAGCCGGCGCCGGGGGCCATGCCGGGACCTGGAGTCCATTCGCGCTGATCGCAGAGATTCGCCAGTTCTTCGATAAAACCCTGCTGCTTGCAGGATGTCTTAACCACGGTCATGAGATTCTCGCCGCGCAATTGCTCGGCGCGGATTTGGCCTACTTCGGTACGCGATTTATCGGTACCACAGAAAGTCATGCGCCTGACGCCTACAAGGAGATGCTGCTGACAGCCAAGGCTGCAGACATCATCCATACTCCAGCGGTGTCGGGAGTACCGGCGAGTTTTATGCGCCAGAGTCTAGAGGCGGCCGGCTTCGATATGGCGGCTTTGCAAGGCAAAGGCGAAGTGAATTTTGGTGACAAGCTCAAGCCGATCAGTGATGAAGCCAAAGCCTGGAAAACCGTTTGGTCCGCCGGTCAAGGCGTAGGGCAGATCAATGATCTGCCGAGCGTGGATCATTTGATCGCACGACTGGACGCCGAGTATCGCCAGGCACAGGAACGCGCGGCACAGTTGCCGAAACGCTGGCCACGCTGAGAAAAATCAGGCCAGCCCCAATGGACTGGCTTTACACTGCTGATCTTTCAATCCATTCGCGACAAGGATGCCTCGGCCATGAGCGAACCCCGTTACAAGATCGTGTTCGACGGTGCTCTACAGCCCGGTGTCGATATCACCACTGCCAAACTCAATCTGGCGGATCTGTTCAAAAGCGATGTGACTGCCATTGAGCGTCTTTTTAACGGCAGCGTCGTCGCGCTCAAGCGCGAACTCTCCCACAGTGATGCTCAAACATACCTGCAGGCACTGAACAAAACCGGGATCGCTGCGCGAATCGAAACGGAAACAGCCATTGAGCTGAATCTGGCCGATGTTCATGAGCATGCGCCGGTTGTCGCGGAACCTGACTCTCCATATGCGCCCCCTCGTGCCAGCGTCGGTGAGAGTCTGCCGGCGTTCGCCACGCTCAAGCCGTTCAGCGTCGAAGGTCGAATCGGACGCCTACGTTTTCTGGCGTGGACGATGGTGCTGAGCCTGGTGACCTTGCCCATTGTCGGCGTATTCGCCCTGCTGGCTCTTGGGCTGGTCAGCGGTGATTCCACTACCGGCCTGATCATCGGCGGGATCTTCGCCTTCTTCCTGTTTATCGCTTTCCTGATTGTCAGCATTCTGTTCAGCGTTCAACGCCTGCACGACATCGGTTGGTCGGGTTGGCTCTGGCTGCTGAACCTGGTGCCTTTCGTGGGCAGTTTCTTTCCGCTGGTGATCATGGCCGTACCGGGCAACACCGGCGCCAATCGCTATGGCCCTCCCCCACCGCCCAACAGCACCGCAGTGAAAGTGCTGTGTTCACTGTGGATCGTGTTCTTCGCGCTGATTTTTGCAGGTGGAATGCTGGGCGGGATCTCGGCGATCCAGCAGGAATACGAAAGCAACCTGGAAAGCAGCTACGAAAGTGGCTCGGTGACCACCGATGAAGTCGAAGTAGAAGTCGAATCACCCGTGGATTCCGCCGACGAAGCCGCCGAAGCGGCGCAGGCCCCTGTAGACTCTGCGAAAGAATGAACAGCGCTCCCCGCCGTGACACCCGCGTCGCTGGCGCGGAGCTGTTGCGATGGAGAATTGCATGACCCGTTACGCTCTGATCACTGGCGCTTCCAGCGGCATTGGCCTGGCCATGGCCGAAGCGCTGGCCCGGCGCGGCCGCAGTTTGATTCTTGTGGCTCGACAGCGTGATCAGCTGGAAAGTATTGCGATCGAGTTGACCCAGCGCTTCGGCGTCGAGGTGTTGTTCCGCGCCTGCGACCTGGGCGAGCCGCTGCGCTTGTCCGGCTTCTTGCTGGAGCTGGAAGAAGGCGACCGGCAGATCGACTTGCTGGTGAATTGCGCGGGCATTGGCACCTGCGGCCCGTTTCTCGCGCAGGACTGGATGACCGAGCAGGACCTGATCGAAGTGAACATCCTCGCCCTCACCCGCCTGTGCCACGCGATCGGCAACAGCATGGCGCTGCAGGGTGGCGGGCAGATTCTCAACGTTGCTTCGGTGGCCGCGTTCAATCCCGGCCCGTGGATGAGCACTTATTACGCCAGCAAGGCCTATGTTCTGCACTTCTCCGAAGCCTTGCGAGTAGAGCTCAAACAGAGTGCAGTGAAGGTTTCGGTGCTTTGCCCCGGCCCGACGCGTACGGCTTTTTTCCGCACGGCGCAACTCAACAGCGACAAACTCAAAGACAGCAAACTGCTGATGAGCCCAGAGGAAGTTGCGCTATACACCGTGCGTGCCCTCGACAAGAACCGGGCGATCATCATCCCGGGGCGCCGCAACCGCTGGCTAGCCTTTTTGCCGCGACTTGGTTCGCGCTGGCTTAATCGCACCATTGTCGGCATGGTCAACAAAGCCTATTGCCCGCGCTGAAGAATCCGGACTCAACGCGGTACACTCGATTCAGCCCAAACAACGGAGAAAACAGCAGTGGATACTCTGTTCACCAAGATCATCAACCGGGAGATCCCGGCCAAGATCATTTACGAAGACGACCAGGTTCTGGCGTTTCACGACATCGCCCCTCAGGCACCGGTGCATTTCCTGGTGATCCCGAAGAAACCGGTGCGCACCCTCAATGACCTGACCGAAGACGACAAGGCACTGGCCGGGCATATTCTGTTCACTGCGCAGCGTCTGGCGCTGGAGCTGGGTTGCGAAGAAGGTTTCCGCGTGGTGATGAACTGCAATGAAAAGGGCGGCCAGACGGTCTATCACATTCATATGCACGTACTCGGTCAGCGCCAGATGAACTGGCCACCGGGTTAAAATTCACCGAGCAGTCCTGCGCTTTGTCACCTGTAGGAGCTGCCGAAGGCTGCGATCTTTTGATCTTTAGAGAATTAACACCAGGATCAAAAGATCGTAGCCTTCGGCAGCTCCTACATAAAGCAGATCAAACAGATCAAGCAGATCAAGCAGATCAAGCGCGGCATGACCCAGCGCAAACCTTCCCCGGCCGATTCGGTTAAACTGGTCGCCGAGATTCTTCCCGGAGGTCAGCATGACTACCCAACGTCACTACTCGCCGATTGACCGTCTTCTGCTGCAAGCCGATGCCGCGATGCGTACCCTGCTGCCCTTCAGCGGCCAGCCGTACCGTCCGTCGCCAGCCATTCTGCAGCCGGAGACGCAGATGAGCGATGAAGACACCCGCCACGTCGCCGGCCTGATGCGCATCAATCACACCGGTGAAGTCTGCGCCCAGGCGCTGTATCAGGGGCAGGCGCTGACCGCCAAGCTACCGCAAGTGCGCGCGGCCATGGAGCACGCAGCCGAAGAAGAGATTGATCACCTGGTCTGGTGCGAACAGCGCATTCATCAGTTGGGCAGCCATACCAGCGTTTTGAATCCACTGTTTTATGGGATGTCGTTCGGGATCGGCGCGGTGGCCGGATTGATCAGCGACAAGGTCAGCCTCGGGTTTGTCGCGGCAACCGAGCATCAGGTGTGCAAGCATCTGAACGAACACCTGGAACAGTTGCCGGCGGAGGATGAGAAGTCCCGGGCGATTCTCGAGCAGATGCGCATTGATGAAGAGCATCATGCGGAGAGTGCATTGGAGGCTGGCGGTTTCCGTTTTCCGGCGCCGGTGAAGTTCGGGATGAGTATTCTGGCCAAGGTGATGACCAAGAGTACTTATCGGATTTGAGGGTTGTATTGCCAGAAAGGGCCCCATCGCTGGCAAGCCAGCTCCCACAGGGGTCTTTGTTTCAGGCATGAAAAAGGCGACCGTCGTGAGACAGTCGCCTTTTTTTGTACCCGGGAATCTTAGGTAGGCATGTTGCGCGCGTAGAAGATTTCGAGCATTTCGTGTTTCACCCGGTCGGTCACCTGAGCGCGTTGCTCGGGAGACAGGTTGCTGGTGGCGTCGCCGAACAGGTAGTTATCCAGTTCGAAGTTCTTCAGCAGCATTTTGGTGTGGAACAGATTTTCCTGGTACACGTTCACGTCGGTCATCTGGTACGCGTCGCGAGTGTCTTCGGAGAGGTAGTTCTGGATCGAATTGATCTCGTGGTCGATGAAGTGCTTGTTGCCTTCAACGTCACGGGTGAAGCCGCGCACACGGTAATCCACAGTCACGATGTCCGAATCGAACTGGTGAATGAGGAAATTGAGCGCTTTCAGCGGTGAGATGACACCACAAGTCGACACGTCGATGTCCACACGGAAGGTTGCAATACCGTCGTCCGGATGGATTTCCGGGTAGGTGTGCACCGTGATATGACTCTTGTCGAGGTGGGCCAGGATAATTTCGGGCAACGGGCCCGGCGACTCTTCGATCTGGCTTTCAGTCGGGGTTACCGGCTCTTCAGAAATCAGAATCGTGACGCTGGCGCCCTGAGGTTCATAGTCCTGACTGGCAATGTTCAGGATGTTGGCACCAATGATCTCGACAACTTCTGTGAGAATCTGCGTCAGGCGTTTCGCGTTGTACTCTTGATTGATGTACTCGACGTAGGCCTGCTGGTCTTGCGGGGTTTCCGCGTAGCAGATGTCATAGATGTTGAAGCTCAAGGTCTTTGTCAGGTTATTGAACCCGTGGAGCTTGAGTTTGCTTTTCACCGTTAAAAACTCTCTATGTATGCGGCGCAGCCGCGTGATCAAGCATGCCCGTCAAGTGCGAACGACGCACCTGCGTAGGACGGTTAACACCTCTTCGCGATGGCGATTTTGGTTATCTGTTCAGGCGGATGACCTGTCGGCTGACCGATCACTGCCCTGAAAAAAGTGGCGCATTATGCAGACGTCAGCGGGGGATCGCCAGAGTCTGCACTGCTTTTATGATAGTTGAATGTCGGTTCAACCGAGTTCGACGATCTCGTAATCGTGGGTGATTGCCACGCCAGCGGCGCCGAGCATGATCGAGGCCGAGCAATACTTCTCGGCGGACAGCTCGATCGCGCGCTTGACCTGGGCTTCTTTCAGACCACGACCCTTGACCACGAAATGCATGTGGATCTTGGTAAACACCTTCGGATCTTCGGTCGCGCGCTCGGCTTCGAGGAAGGCTTCGCAGCTTTCAACGGCCTGACGGGACTTCTTCAGAATGCTGACCACGTCGAAGTTGCTGCAACCGCCCACGCCCAGCAGGAGCATTTCCATCGGGCGAACACCCAGATTACGGCCACCGGCGTCCGGCGGACCGTCCATCACCACGACATGACCGCTACCGGATTCGCCGAGGAACATGGCTTCGCCAGCCCATTGGATGCGTGCCTTCATCGCCCAGACTCCACTGTAAAAAAGGGTCGCCAGCTTAGCACAGGGCTTTGCCCGGACAGCGAGCGACGTTCCTAGGACAGATGCTTCTGTGCTGTAGGTAATTTCTCGAATTTGCGACGAAGTGTCTGTTAAGCTGGCGCCAATTCGCTGGCGCCCATGCCGGCTGTGTAGCGACCGCCTTCAGCGCCTCATAAAAAAATCAAACATCACCGTGCAGTCTTTTCGGGATACAACCATGGTTGCTATTACCCCCACACCCAAAATCAAGAACCTCGACAAGCTGTTGATGCATTGCCAGCGCCGTCGCCATGCGGCCAAAAGCAATATCATCTGTGCGGGCGATCGCTCGGACACGCTGTACTTCATCATCAAGGGCTCGGTGACGATCCTGATCGAGGATGACGACGGCCGCGAGATGATCATCGCTTACCTCAACGCTGGAGATTTCTTTGGTGAGCTGGGCCTGTTCGAGCAAGCGGGTCAAGAACAGGAACGCAGCGCTTGGGTGCGGGCCAAGGTCGAATGCGAAACGGCGGAAATCAGCTACGCCAAGTTCCGCGAACTGTCGCAGCAAGATCCGGACATTCTTTACGTCCTCAGCGGACAAATCGCACAACGTCTGCGCAACACCACGCGCAAGGTTGGCGATCTGGCGTTCTTCGATGTCACCGGTCGAGTTGCGCGTTGTCTGCTGGAACTGTGCAAACAACCCGATGCGATGACCCACCCTGACGGTATGCAGATCAAGGTGACCCGTCAGGAAATCGGCCGGATTGTCGGTTGCTCGCGGGAGATGGTCGGTCGCGTGCTCAAGGATCTTGAGGAACGCAACCTGGTCGATGTGAAAGGCAAGACCATGGTGGTCTTCGGTACGCGGTAAGCCCGAATATCAGGCGCTGTACATCTGCGCCAGCATCAGACGAAACAGCTCATCGAGACGCGCCAAGGCCTGTGGCGCGTTGAATTTTTCATGCAGGGCAATGTGGCTTTCAGCCCGCACACGTTGCTCCAGGCCGCACGCTTCGTTGAAGCGATTGACCGCCGCAACCATCGACTCGCGCTCGTTATCCATCAGCATCGCACCGTGCACCAGACCGACCGGACGCTGTCCGCCCTGACTCTGGCGCCAGCGCTGGGCGGTGCCGACCATTTTGCGTCCATCGAGATTGACGTTGAAGCGGCCGTCGCAGAATGCTCCGTCGATTTCGCCCAGCGATGATGTGCCACCCAACTCGTCCAGCAACTGACAGATCGGATCGCAGAGACGGTGGTAGCCGGTTTCTATGCGGTTCAAATCACCTTCGCTGCGTGGTGGTGCGTAAACCAGGGCGATATTGATCGTGGCGGCGGATTGCGGGACGGGTTCGCCGCCGGTTTCACGCAGCAGGACCGGCCAACCGGCGGCAGCGGAGACTTCGCAGGCGTGGTCGAAAGCGGGCAAGCGATTGAGGCGGCGTGGCATGACCAGGGCGCGATCGCTGGGTTGCCAGAACAGCAGGCCGAATTCTGAGTCGCCGGCGCAGACCGAGGCCAGCAAATCCTGTTCGGCCTGCAGGCCGGCTTCGATGGTCAGGGGGATTGGCAGCGACATGGAGGGCTCCGGCAGATTTGGAATCTTTAGGGAATTGACTGGCCTCTTCGCGGGCAAGCCCGCTCCCACAGGGGACGCGGGCGCCTGCAAAGACTTGATCAGTCGAGGGTCGAACCGCTGATCGAAGTGCCACGCTCCGGAAAGAACAGGCGCTGCAGCTCAGTGCCCGGATTCTCCGCACGCATGAACGCTTCGCCGACCAGGAACGAATACACGTCGCTGATTTCCATCAGCTCGACATCAGCGCGATTGAGAATGCCGCTCTCGGTAATCACCAGACGATCGCGCGGGATGCGCGGCAGGAGGTCTAGGGTGGTTTCCAGGCTGACATCAAAGGTGTGCAGGTTACGGTTGTTGACCCCCACCAGCGGCGTGTCGAGGGTTTTCAAGGCGCGCTCCAGCTCATCGCCATCATGTACTTCGACCAGCACATCGAGACCGACGCTTTTGGCGACGGCGGCCAGCTCGGCCATTTTCACGTCATCCAGTGCGGAGACGATCAACAGCACGCAGTCGGCGCCCAGCGCACGGGCTTCGACGATCTGGTACGGATCAATCATGAAGTCCTTGCGGATCACCGGCAGTTTGCACGCGGCACGGGCCTGTTGCAGGTAGGCATCAGCGCCCTGGAAGTAGTCGATATCGGTCAGTACGGAAAGACAGGTCGCCCCACCCTTCTCGTAGCTTTTGGCGATGTCGGCGGGAACGAAGTCCTCGCGAATCACGCCTTTGCTCGGCGAGGCCTTTTTGATTTCGGCGATCACCGCAGGCTGCTTCTTCTTGGCTTGTGCCAGCAATGCCTGGGCAAAACCACGAGGTGCATCGGCCGCCTTGGCCAGACTTTCCAGCTCGCTCAGGCTGACGCGAGCGCTACGCTCGGCGACTTCCTGAACTTTGCGCGCCAGAATGTTTTCCAGAACCGTCGGTACACTCATCCTTCATTCTCCACTCTGAATACCGCGGTAAAGGCACCCAGCTCCTCGAGTTTTTCCCGAGCGAGGCCGGTGTGCAGCGCGTCGTGCGCAAGCTCGACACCCTGTTTCAAACTGCTGGCCACGTCGGCGGCGTAAAGCGCAGCACCGGCGTTGAGCACAATCATTTCGGCGGCTTTCTGGCCGTTTTCGGTTTTGCGCTTGCCGAGGGCATCGCGGATCAGCGCCAGCGAGGCGTCCGGGCCGTCGACCGACAGGCCGTGCAGGCTCTGGCTCTTCATGCCGAGGTCTTCCGGCTCGACCCAATATTCAGTGATTTCATTGTTTTTCAGCTCGGCAACGAAGGTCGGTGCGGCGAGACTGAACTCGTCCAGGCCGTCCTTCGAATGCACCACCAGCACATGTTTGCTGCCCAGACGCTGCAAGACTTCGGCCAATGGCCGGCACAGTGCCTGGGTGAATACGCCCACCACCTGATGTTTCACACCGGCCGGATTCGTAAGCGGGCCGAGCATGTTGAACAGCGTACGCAGGCCGAGATCGCGGCGCGGGCCGGCGGCGTACTTCATGGCTTTGTGGTGGGTCTGGGCGAACATGAAACCGATGCCGACGTTGTCGATGCAACGCGCAACCTGCACCGGCGTCAGGTTCAGATAGATGCCGGCCGCTTCCAACAGGTCGGCGCTGCCGCTTTTGCCCGAGACCGCGCGGTTACCGTGCTTGGCCACGGTACAACCGGCAGCGGCAACAACAAACGAAGAAGCAGTCGATACGTTGAAGATGTTCGCGCCGTCACCGCCGGTACCGACCACATCGACCACGCCGTCGAGGGTCTTGAGTTCAACCTGATCGGCCAGTTCACGCATCACCGACACGGCGCCGACGATTTCGTCGATGCTCTCACTCTTCATGCGCATGGCCATCATGAACGCGCCGATCTGCGCGTCAGAGCATTGGCCAGTCATGATTTCGCGCATCACGTCGCGCATTTCATCAGTGCTGAGGTCGAGGTGATCGACGATACGGCTCAGGGCTGTCTTGATATTCATGGGAAGTCCTTAGCGCGTGCCGCCGGTTTGTTTGAGGAAGTTGGCAAACAGTTCATGGCCCTGCTCAGTCAGGATCGACTCGGGATGGAACTGTACGCCCTCAATGTTCAGGGTCTTGTGACGCAGGCCCATGATTTCGTCGACCGAACCGTCGTCGTGTTGTGTCCACGCGGTCAGCTCGAGGCAATCAGGCAACGTATCGTGCTTGACGATCAGCGAGTGGTAGCGGGTAACGGTCAGCGGATGATTCAGACCTTGGAAAACGCCCTTGTCCTCGTGAAATACCGGACTAGTCTTACCGTGCATGACCTGACGCGCACGCACTACGTCGCCGCCAAAGGCCTGACCGATCGACTGGTGGCCGAGGCAGACGCCGAGGATCGGCAGTTTGCCGGCGAAGTGCTTGATGGCTTCAATGGAGATGCCGGCTTCGGTCGGCGTGCACGGGCCTGGGGAAACCACGATGCGCTCAGGTTTGAGCGCTTCGATTTCGGCGATGTTCAGTTCGTCGTTGCGCACGACTTTGACTTCGGCACCCAGCTCGCCGAGGTACTGCACAACGTTGTAAGTAAAGGAGTCGTAGTTGTCGATCATCAGCAACATGGCGTTTCGAACCTCTTGAATTCTGATTTGAAAACAGCCTTCAGATGACTTGCCCGCAGGGCGCTGCACGATGTCGGACGCAGGTAGACGCGTCGGCACAGCGGCATTTCAAACGGCAAGGAAGGCAAAGCGATACAGATCCGGCGGGGCCGGCAGAAAAGATTCAGGCGCGCCAACGCCAGCGGGCGTGTGCCTTGATGACTTGATCCAGAAGTTTGCTGGTGATCAACACGGGGAAGGTCTCGTTCATACGTTCCGGCACAGTAACTTAGCTGGGCGGGGCGTGCAATATGGCCGGGGCTTTGGGGAATAAATCCAGGGGAGGATTCGCGACCGATGGCAAAACGCCGGGAGTTTTTGGTACTGTCGTTTCGTTCACCTACAACAATAAATAAACGGACTTGCTCATGATCAAACAGACGTTGTTTGTACCGCTGGCTGGCTGTCTGCTCGCACTGGCTTGTGCTCAGGCCAATGCTGCACCCAATCCCTATTCGAGTTTCATTGTTTTCGGCGACAGCCTGAACGATGCCGGGACCTTTGCCGACACGGGTGGCCCGGCCGGCGCCACTCAGCGTTACACCAACCGGACGGGGCCGGTATATCTGGATGGCAGCGGTGAGCTGCGCTCGCTGAACTCCACGCAGTTGCTCGGCGGGCGCCTTGGCTTCACAGCGGATCAGACCGCATCGTCCAGCTCGGCGGTGCGCGCCAACGAAGGTTTGCCGGACGGCAACAACTGGGCGGTCGGCGGTTATCGCACCGACCAGATCCTCGACTCGATCACCACGCAATCCGCGACCGGTGAACGCACGCGTGCCGGTTACCTGCCCTCGAACGGCTTCCGCGCCGACCCGAATGCACTGTATTACATCTCCGGCGGCGGTAACGACTTCCTGCAAGGTCGTATTCTCAGCCTGCCGCAAGCCAACGCCGCCGCCGATCGACTGGCCGACAGTGTGCAGACCCTGCAAACCGCCGGCGCCAAATACGTGATGGTCTGGCTGTTGCCTGACGTCGGCCTGACGCCGGCCATCAACGGTACGCCGCTGCAAGCCTTCAGCAGTCAACTCGCCACGCAGTTCAACAGCCAGTTGGTCACACGCCTGCAAGGCATCAATGCCGAAATCATTCCGCTGAACATTCCGGTGCTGCTGTCGGAAGTGTTTGCCGACCCGGGGCGTTTTGGCCTCGCAACCGATCAGAACCTGACCGCGACCTGCTTCAGTGGCAGTAGCTGCACCGAGAACGCCCGTTACGGGATCAACAGTGCAACGCCAGATCCGAGCAAGCTGATCTACAACGACGGCGTGCACCCGACCGAGGCCGGGCAAAAGCTGATCTCCGACTACGCCTATTCCCTGCTCGCTGCACCGTGGGAATTGACGCTGCTGCCGGAAATGGCCCACGCCACGCTGCGCGCGCACCAAGATGAACTGCGCAACCAATGGCAGGCGGACTGGGAAAACTGGCAAGCGGTCGGCCAATGGCGCGCCATTGTTTCGGCGGGCGGCCAACATCTGGATGTCGACAGCCAAAGCAGTGGCGTCAGCGCCGATGGCAGCGGTTACAACCTCAACGTCGGCGGCAGCTATCGTTTGAATGAAGCGTGGCGCGTCGGTGTGGCGGGCGGTTTCTACCGGCAGAACCTGGAGGCCGGACATAACGATTCGGACTACAAACTCAACAGTTACATGGCCACGGCGTTTGCCCAGTTCCAGCAGAATCGCTGGTGGGCTGACGCGGCGTTGACCGGCGGCAAACTCGACTACGACAACCTCAAGCGCAAGTTTGATCTGGGCGTGAGCGAAGGCGCGGAAAAAGGCGACACCGACGGCAGCCTCTGGGCGTTCAGCGCCCGCGTCGGTTACGACATCGCCCAGCCGGGCAGCGAGTGGCACCTGTCTCCATTCGTCAGTGCCGACTATGCCAGCGTTGATGTCGACGGCTACTCAGAGAAGAGCAATCGCGCCACAGCGCTGACCTTCGATGATCAGACCCGCGACTCGAAACGCCTCGGGCTGGGCTTGCAAGGCAAGTACAACATCACTGCGCAGACTCAAGTGTTTGGTGAGTACGCTCACGAGCGGGAGTACGAGGATGACGTGCAGAAGGTCAACATCGCGCTCAATACCTTGCCGGCGAATGACTTCAAACTTGAAGGCTATACGCCACAGAGTCATTTGAATCGCTTGAGTCTGGGCGTCAGCCACAAACTGACGGCTGATCTGGCGCTGCGCGGCGGGTATTCGTTGCGCAAGGATGATGATTTTACCCAGCAAGGCGTTAACGTCGGGGTTGTGTTGGACTTCTAAACCGCAGGCAAAAAAAAGCGGCGCCCTCACAGGCGCCGCTTTTTTATGGCTGAACACAAATCAAATGTAGGAGTGAGCCTGCTCGCGATTGCGGTGCTTCAGTCAACGAATCTGTTGAATGTTAATCCGCTATCGCGAGCAGGCTCACTCCTACAGGGGGTTTGCGTTGGCTCAGCTTTCCGGGGTTTGCTCGGCCAGGGCCACGGCGCGGAACATCGCACGGCGTTTGTTCAGGGTTTCTTCCCATTCCAGCGCAGGCACCGAGTCGGCAACGATGCCGCCACCGGCCTGCACGTGCAGTTCGCCGTTCTTGATCACCGCCGTACGAATCGCAATCGCGGTGTCCATGTTGCCGTTCCAGGCGAAGTAACCGACCGCACCGCCATATACACCACGCTTGACCGGTTCCAGCTCGTCGATGATTTCCATCGCGCGAATCTTCGGTGCGCCCGACAAGGTACCCGCCGGCAGAATCGCTCGCAGCGCGTCCATTGCCGTCAGCCCGGCTTTCAACTGGCCGGTGACGTTGGACACGATGTGCATCACATTGGAATAACGCTCGATGACCATTTTCTCGGTGAGTTTCACCGAACCGATTTCCGAGACGCGACCGGTGTCGTTGCGGCCCAGATCGATCAGCATCAAGTGCTCGGCAATCTCCTTGTCGTCCGACAGCAGGTCTTCTTCCAGCGCCACGTCCGCTTCTTCGGTCGCGCCACGTGGGCGCGTGCCGGCAATCGGGCGCACGGTGATCAGGTTGTCTTCAACGCGCACCAGCACTTCCGGCGAACTGCCAACGACGTGGAAGTCGCCGAAGTTGAAGAAGTACATGTACGGCGTCGGGTTGAAGCAACGCAGCGCGCGATACAGATCGATGGGTGCAGCCTTGAAGTCGATCGACATGCGCTGCGACGGCACGACCTGCATGCAGTCACCGGCAAGGATGTACTCCTTGATGGTATCGACGGCTTTTTCGTAATCGTCCTGAGTGAAACTCGAACGAAACACCGGATCAGCCGCTTGCTGCTTGCTGAAGTCCAGGCCACGGCGCGGGGTGATCGGCTGGCGCAGTTGCTCCAGCAGTTCCTGCAAACGTGCCTGACCTTGTTCAAAGGCATCGGCCTCGGAAGGGTCGGCCAACACGATCGCGTGCATCTTGCCGGCAAGGTTATCGAACACCACAACAGCGTCAGACACCATCAGCAGAATGTCCGGCACGCCCAGTGGATCCGGGTTCGGGCACTTGCCCAGACGCTTCTCGACATAACGCACGCAGTCGTAACCGAAGTAACCGACCAGACCACCGTTGAATCGCGGCAGACCGGCAATGGTCGGCACGTTGTAGCGCGCTTTGAAGGTTTCGACGAAGGCCAGTGGGTCTTCGACGTCGTGGCTCTCAGTCTCTACGCCATCGACGGTGATGCTCACGTGATGGTCGTGAACGCGCATGACTGTGCGGCACGGCAGACCGATGATCGAGTAACGGCCCCACTTCTCGCCGCCCTGCACCGATTCGAGCAGGTAGGAGTTGGGCTGATCGGCCAGTTTCAGGTAGATCGACAACGGCGTGTCGAAGTCGGCCAGGGTTTCGCAGGCCAACGGAATGCGGTTGTAGCCGTCAGCGGCCAAGCGCAGGAATTCTTCGCGGATCATAAGGTGCCTCGTGGTGTGAGGGGCAAATCAGTCAGGTATGCAAACGCGCCGGCAGGCCGGCCAGGAACAAGTCAGGCGCGCCAACGCCAGCGGGCCAGGGCCTTGATGACTTTCATCCAGAGTTTGCGAGTGACCACCACGATGGCGTTTCCAGAATGGGATTGAGCAGCGTCGGGCAACGTTATCTCAGCGGCGGAACCTAGGCAACCGGGAATTAGCTTGCGCAGATCGTCGATCACCAGCGCCGGCGATTCTTCGGCAATCGGTCGGCCATGGTTGTAACCGTAACTCAGCGCCACGCATTTGACCCCCGCCGCTTTCGCCGCCAGCACGTCGCTGCGCGAGTCGCCGACGAACAACGATTGCGAGGCCGGGATGTTGGCCATTTTCATCACGAAGAACAGCGCCGCCGGATCAGGCTTCTTCTGCGGCAAGGTATCGCCGCCGATGATCCACTTGAAGTAGCGGCCGATCTTCATCTGATCCAGCAGCGGCGCGACGAAGCGCTCCGGCTTGTTGGTGATCAGCGCCATGGCCACGCCCTGCTTTTGCAGCCACTTGAGAGTATCGCGCACGCCGGGGTAAACCACGGTCAGCGCATGGCTGGCACCGTAGGCTTGCATGAACACTTCCAGCGCATGCTCGGCCTCGACGTCATCTACCGCCGAATGATCAATGCCACCGGCCAACGCGCGGCGCACCAATACCGGCGCGCCGTTGCCCACCCACTCGCGCACCGCTTCGACGCCCGCCGGTTGGCGGCCAAGTGAGAGCAGCATGTTGTCCACCGCGACTGCCAGGTCCGGAACCGAGTCGATCAGCGTGCCATCCAGATCGAACATCACCAGCCGTGGCAGTTTTCCCGGGAACAGCTGCTCAAACCCGCTCATGGGCGAGCCAGCGCCAGTTCGGAGCGCATCTTGTCGATGACTTCCTGATAGTTCGGCGCATTGAAGATTGCCGAGCCGGCGACAAACGTGTCAGCGCCAGCGGCCGCGATTTCGCGGATGTTGTTGACGTTGACGCCGCCGTCGATTTCCAGACGGATGTCACGGCCCGAGGCATCGATGATCGCCCGCGCTTCGCGCAGTTTGTCGAGGGTGCCGGGAATGAATTTCTGCCCGCCGAAGCCTGGGTTGACGCTCATCAGCAAGACCATGTCGACCTTGTCGATCACGTACTTGAGCACGTCCAGCGGGGTCGCCGGGTTGAACACCAGACCGGATTTGCAGCCGCCTTCACGGATCAGCTGCAGCGAGCGATCAACGTGCAACGTGGCTTCCGGGTGGAAGGTGATGTAAGTCGCGCCGGCTTCGATGAAGTCGCCGACGATGCGATCCACCGGGCTGACCATCAGGTGCGCGTCGATTGGCGCGGTGACGCCGTACTTGCGCAACGCCGCGCAGACCATCGGGCCGATGGTCAGGTTGGGTACGTAGTGGTTGTCCATGACGTCGAAGTGGACGAAGTCGGCGCCAGCGGCCAGAACATTGTCCACTTCCTCGCCGAGGCGGGCGAAGTCGGCGGAGAGAATCGACGGAGCAATTACGAAGGGCTGCATGACGCACCTTTTCTGAGCTAAATCACGATGGCGCGCATTGTATACCTCAAGTTTCCAAGCGCGCACCGTGACCGCGATGATTGGGTTATGCCATGACGGAGACCGACGCTGACTCAATACGCCGCGCGGTAGATCTTCTCGATGTCCACGGCGCTGAGTTTGCGCGGGTTGTTGCGCATCAGGCGCTCGATCCCCGCCGCCTCCACCGCCATCGCCGGGATTGCCTCTTCCGGTACGCCGAAACTACGCAGCCCGGCAGGGATTTCCACCGCCGCGCACAAGTCGGTCATGGCCTGCACGGCTTTGTCCGCCGCTTCGGCGGCACTCAGATGAGCGGTCTTCATGCCCATGGCTTCGGCAATATCCTGCATGCGTTCGACGCAGGCCATCTTGTTCCAGGTCATGACATACGGCAGCAGCAAGGCATTGCTGACGCCATGGGCAATGTTGAAGCGACCGCCCAGCGGATACGCCAGCGCATGCACCGCGCCGACCCCGGCATTGCCGAACGCCATGCCAGCCATCAGGCTGGCGGTAGCCATGTCTTCGCGGGCTTGCAGGTTGGCGCCATTGGCGTAGGCCTTGGGCAGGGCTTTGGCGATCAGCTTGATGGCGCCGATGGCCAGGGAGTCGGTGATCGGCGAGGCGTTCACCGACAGATAGGATTCGATGGCGTGCACCAGTGCGTCGACGCCACTGGCGGCGGTGACGCTGCGTGGGCAGGTCAAGGTCATCTGCGGGCTGACCAGCGCGACGTCCGGCAATAAATAGTCGCTGACGATGCCTTTCTTCAGCTGCGCGACTTTGTCCGAGAGGATCGCCACGTTGGTCACCTCGGAACCGGTGCCGGCGGTGGTCGGGATGGCGATCAGCGGCGGGCCTTTGCGCGGCACCTGGTCGACGCCGAACAGGTCTTCCAGTGCACCGTGATATCCCGCGTATGCAGCGACACTCTTGGCGATATCGATGGCACTGCCACCACCGAGACCAATCAAGCCGTCATGACCGCCGTCGCGGTAAACGCGCATGCAATCTTCGACGATGGCGATTTCCGGGTCGGGCAGTACGCGGTCGAAAATCTCGTAGTCGCGGCCACCCAGTTGCACCAGCGCCAGCTCTACCGTGCCGGATTTGACCAGGGCGGCGTCAGTGACGATCAGTGGGTTGTCGATGTCCAGGCGGGTAAGTTCGGCGGCCAGTTGCTCGATGGCCGCGGCGCCGGTGATCAGTTTGTGAGCGATTTTGAACTGGGACAGACTCATCGTGCGCAGCCTCTTATAGATGTGGGAGCTGGGCACAAGATTAGCTGGGGATTTGGGGTTGTCTGCTATTCAGGTGGTGAATGGTTGATCGGTTAGAAAATCAAGAGCCCCTCACCCTAGCCCTCTCCCGGAGGGAGAGGGGACTGATCGAGGTGAATGTGAGAGGTACACCGACTTGAGATACCGAGTCGAACTCAGGTTTTGAAAAGCACAACGATCTGCTCCCTTCCCCCACGAAGGTAAAAAGACTGACCGAGGTGTACTCTCGAAATACACCAACCTGGATTACCGAGTCGAACTCAGGCTTTGAAAACCATGAAGATCTGCTCCCTTTCCCCCTCGCCCCCTTGGGGGAGAGGGCTGGGGTGAGGGGGTAAGCTCTTGATCTGGCCCTTAAACCTGAGCAGTCCGCAGTTTTTCGCTGCGCCCGCGTAGCCATTCCAGGGTCAGCAGCAGGATGACCGAGAAGGCGATCAGCAAGGTCGCCGCAGCGGCAATCGTCGGGCTGAGGTTCTCACGAATCCCGCTGAACATCTGCCGAGGCAATGTCGCCTGTTCAGGCCCGGCAAGAAACAACGTCACCACCACCTCATCAAACGAAGTCGCAAACGCAAACAGCGCCCCGGAAATCACCCCCGGCGCAATCAGCGGCAAGGTCACCCGACGAAACGCCGTCAACGGCGATGCACCAAGACTCGCGGCGGCACGCACCAGATTATGGTTAAACCCCTGCAACGTCGCCGACACCGTGATGATCACAAACGGCACACCCAGCACCGCATGCACGACGATCAATGAGAAGAAGCTGTTGCCCAATCCCAACGGCGCAAAAAACAGATAACTCGCCACCCCGATGATCACCACTGGCACCACCATCGGCGAAATCACCAGCGCCATCACCAGCGCTTTGCCGGGGAAGTCACCGCGCGTCAGACCAATCGCCGCCAGCGTACCGAAGATCATCGCCAGCACCGTGGCCGCCGGGGCGACGATGATGCTGTTCTTCAGGGCGCGCATCCATTCCGCCGAGGCGAAGAAATCCTGATACCAGTGCAGCGAAAAGCCCTGCAGCGGATACACCAGAAAACTCCCCGAGTTGAACGACAGCGGAATGATCACCAGCACCGGCAGAATCAGGAACAACAGAATCAGGCCGCAGAGAATCCGCAGGCTGTAGAACCACACCCGTTCGATGGGCGACATATAAGGACTCAGCATCTCGAATTCCCCTTAGCTCAGGCGCAGGCGACTGGCGCCGACCAGCCAGCTGTAAATCAGATAAAGCACCACGGTCGCCAGCAGCAACAGCCCGCCCAGTGCGGTGGCCATGCCCCAGTTGATGCTGGTGTTGGTGTAGAAGGCGACGAAGTAGCTGACCATTTGATCGTTCGGGCTGCCGAGCAGCGCCGGGGTGATGTAGTAGCCGATGGCGAGGATGAACACCAACAGGCAACCGGCGCCGACACCGGCGTAAGTCTGCGGGAAGTACACCCGCCAGAAACTGGCGAACGGGTGGCAACCGAGGGAAATGGCGGCACGCATGTAGGTCGGCGAGATGCCCTTCATCACGCTGTAGATCGGCAGGATCATGAACGGCAGCAGGATGTGCACCATCGAGATGTACACGCCGGTGCGGTTGAACACCAGTTCCAGCGGCTTATCGATGATGCCCATGGCCATCAGACCACTGTTGATCAATCCGCCGGATTGCAGGAGCACGATCCACGCGGCGACGCGCACCAGAATCGACGTCCAGAACGGCAGCAGCACCAGAATCATCAGCAGGTTGCTTTGCCGCGATGGCAGGTTCGCCAGCAGGTAGGCCAGTGGGTAAGCCAGCAGCAGGCAGATCACGGTGATCACCAGGCCCATCCAGAACGTGCGGGCGAAGATGTCGAGGTAGATCGCCTGATCCGGGGTGGCCGGGGCGATTTCGCCGAGGTCGTCGATGCGGTGATCGACCGCTGCCAGCAAATAGTAAGGGGTGATGCTGCTGGTGTTGCGTTTGACCGCTTGCCAGTAGGCCGGGTCGCCCCAACGTTCGTCGAGACCTTCCAGCGCTTCTTTATAAGAGGCCGGTTCGCTGGCGAAGGGCAGCGCTCGGGCGGTTTTGGTCAGCAGGCTGCGATAGCCGGCCAACTCCATGTTCAAGCGCTTGGACAGATCGCCCAGCGTCTGGTTTTTGCGTGCTTCGGCGAGGTCTTCGCCGGCAGCTTTATAGACCGGTTCAGCGGGCAGGCCGCGACCGTCCCAACTGGCAATGGCCGCCACGGTGCGCGGCATGCCGCCGACCACTTCGGGGTTGCCGACGCTTTTGTAGAGCAGCGCCACGATCGGCACCAGAAACACCAGCAACAGAAACAGCACCAACGGCGCGATCAGCGCTTGAGCCTTCCAGCGGTTGACCCGCTCGGCGCGCTTGAGCTTCTGCTTCAAGGTGGGGCTGTTGCCCTCGTTCAGGGGAACGGCGATGGCCATGACGTACTCCGCAAATCTTTGATCGTTACAGAGGTGGTGAACCACCTCGAACTTTAGCTACTGATCGTTCCCACGCTCTGCGTGGTAACGCATCCAGTGACGCTCTGCGTCGCAGGGACGCGGAGCGTCCCGGGCGGCATTCCCACGCAGAGCGTGGGAACGATCATCCGCAAAGGCGTCGGCCCGTATGCTCGGGTTACTTCGCAGCCCAGGAGTTGAAGCGCTGCTCCAGTTGCTCGCCGTTGTCAGCCCAGAAGCTGACGTCGATCTGCACCTGGTTGGCGATGTTTTCCGGGGTGGTCGGCATGTCTTTCAGGACATCCTTGGCCAGCAGCGGCACAGCCTGGGTGTTGGCCGGGCCGTAGGCGATGTTTTCCGAATAAGTCTTCTGCTGCTGCGGCTGCACGGAGTAGGCGATGAATTTCTTCGCCGCTTCCGCGCGCTTGGCGTCCAGACCTTTCGGGATAGCCCAGGCGTCGAAGTCGTAGATGCCGCCGTTCCACACCACTTTCAGGTTGGATTCTTTCTGCACCGCCGCGATGCGACCGTTGTAGGCCGAGCTCATCACCACGTCACCGGAAGCGAGGTATTGCGGCGGTTGTGCGCCGGCTTCCCACCACTGGATGTTCGGTTTCAGCTCATCAAGTTTCTTGAACGCCCGATCTTGACCACCCTTGCTGGCCAGTTCCTTGTAGACGTCTTTCGGCGCCACGCCATCGGCCATCAAGGCAAATTCAAGGGTGTACTTGGCGCCTTTGCGCAGGCCACGCTTGCCCGGGAATTTCTGGGTGTCCCAGAAATCCGCCCAGCTGGTCGGTGCGGTTTTCAGCTTGTCGGCGTTGTAAGCCAGTACGGTCGACCAAACGAAGAAGCCCACGCCGCACGGCTGAATCGCGCCTTTGACGTAGTCTTCGGTCTTGCCGAACAGTGCCGGGTCGAGTTGCTCGAACATGTCTTCGTCGCAGCCACGGGACAGCTCTGGCGATTCAACTTCGACCAGATCCCACGACACGCTCTTGGTGTCGACCATGGCTTTGACCTTGGCCATTTCGCCGTTGTATTCGCCAGCGATGATCTTGCCGTTGCCCGCCGCTTCCCACGGTGCGTAGAAGGCTTTGACTTGCGCCGCCTTGTTCGCCCCGCCAAACGACACCACGGTCAAATCGGGGCCTGCGGCCATTGCGCTTGCCGCACCCATCAGGCCCAGGGTCAGGGCGGTGAACTTCAGGGATCTCAACATTTATTGTTCTCTCCACGTGCAGGGTTGGTGTTGGTATTGCCGGGGCGATCAGTTCGCCTCTAAAAGCGGGTCAAGCGCACGAACGTGCTCGACCTGCCAGCCAAGCGGAACCACGTCACCGACGGCGAGCGCGGGATCGAGCTCGGCAATCGGTTGTTTCACGAAGAAGTCGGTCTTGCCGCAGACTTCCAGGCGCACCCGGACGTGGTCGCCCAGATAGATGAATTCCGCCACCCTCCCTGAGAAGCGGTTGACGCATTGATCGCTCGAACCGTTGAGGCTGACGCGCTCCGGACGGATCGACAGGGTCACCGGTTCGCCGGTCTGACCGACGTTGACCGCCAGCGCCTCGACCTTTTCGCCACGGCCCAACTCGACCACGCAACGCTCGCCGCTCTGGCTGAGCAGACGGCCGTTGAGGCGGTTGTTCTCACCGATGAAGTTGGCGACGAAGGTGTTTTTCGGTTCTTCGTAGAGGCTGCGCGGCGGCGCGATCTGCTGGATTTCGCCTTGATGGAATACCGCAACGCGGTCGGACATGGTCAGCGCTTCACCCTGATCGTGGGTCACGTAGACCACGGTCACGCCGAGGCGCTGGTGCAGGTGTTTGATCTCCATCTGCATGTGTTCACGCAGTTGTTTGTCGAGGGCGCCGAGGGGCTCGTCCATCAGCACCAGCTGGGGTTCGAACACCAGCGCGCGGGCCAACGCCACACGTTGCTGCTGACCGCCTGACAACTGCGCCGGGTAGCGCGAGGCGAACGCGTCGAGCTGAACCATGCTGAGGACTTTTTTCACGCGGTCGCTGACGTCGCTTTTGTTCAGACCACGGACGGTCAGCGGGAACGCGAGGTTCTCAGCCACGGTCATGTGCGGGAACAACGCGTAGTTCTGGAACACCATGCCGATGTCACGTTTGTGCGGCGGTACGTTATTGATCGAGCGCCCGGCCAGCAGGATTTCGCCAGCGGTCGGTGTTTCGAAACCGGCGAGCATCATCAGGCTGGTGGTCTTGCCGGAACCGGACGGCCCGAGCAGGGTGAGAAATTCGCCTTTGCGAATGTCCAGGTTGAGGTCTTTGACGATCAGGTTCTCGCCGTCGTAGCTCTTCTGCACTCCACGAAAGCTGACCAGCACATCGCTGGCCCCTGCGTTTGTATCGACCTGGCTCATACCCACACCTTTGTTGTTGATGACTGCTTGTGGATTAAGCCTAGTGGCTGCTGACAGGCACGCAAATCGGGGCGCAGGAGAGAATCGCCTCAGCCGGATGGAAGGTTGGGGGTAGGGATTGCCCTACAAGGATGGCGCTGATGGATAAGGCAGTGGCGAGGGTTGAGCTGCGAGCCGCAAGCAACGGCAAAAGCACTTGTCGCTAATGGATATGCCTACATTCTCAGGCTAAACAGAGAACCCTGTGGGAGCTGGCTTGCCAGCGATAGCGGTGGTTCAGCCTGCATGGATGTGACCGACATTCCATCATCGCTGGCAAGCCAGCTCCCACAGGGTTTAGTGGTGTATCTAGAGAAGTTTGTGTTCCATCGCGTATTTGACCAGTTCGGCCAGCGAGGTGATGTTGAGTTTCTGCATCAGTCGCGCCTTGTGGGTACTGATGGTCTTGCTGCTCAGGGCCAGTTGCTGGGCGATGTCGTTGACGTTGGCGCCTTGGGCGAGGCGTTCGAACACCGAGAATTCGCGCTCGGAAAGTAGAGAGTGCAAAGGCCGCGCATCGGTCAGGCCGACTTCGAAAACCATTCTGTCAGCAAGATCCGGATCGATGTAACGCCCCCCCGCCGCGACTTTGCGAATGGCGGTGAGCAACAGCGCCGGATCGCTGTCCTTGGTCGCATACCCGGCCGCGCCGACCTTCAGCGCCCGCGCGGCCATCTGCGCTTCGTCGTGCATCGACAGCACCAGAATCGCCGGCGGATTGTTCAGTGCCCGGATGCGCGGAATTGCTTCGAGGCCATTGACCCCGGGCATGGAGATGTCGAGCAGCACCACTTCGCACGGAATATGGCGCAGGGTCTCGAGCAATTGTTCGCCATTGCTCGCCTCGCCCACCACTTGCAGGTCCTTGGCCAGGCCGATCAATTGCTTGATGCCTTCGCGGACGATGGTGTGGTCTTCGGCTACCAGTACACGGATCACTTGCCTCTCCTCGATATTTGCATTGACGCTAAAAGATCGCAGCCTGCGGCAGCTCCTACATTGAACGCATTCCCCTGTAGGAGCTGCCGAAGGCTGCGATCTTTTAGCGATCCAGCGGCACCCACACTTTAAGACTGGTGCCCTCCCCCGGCTCACTCTCCAGCACCAGCCGCCCGCCCATGATCAGCACTCGCTCACGCATGCCGACCAAACCAAACGAAGTCGGCCGACCGGCAGCGGCGACAAATCCTACGCCATCATCACTGACCGTCAGACACAATTCATCGCCTTCCAGCGCCAGCGTCAGTTCCACAGTATGCGCCTGAGCATGGCGCATCACATTGGTCAGCGCCTCCTGCAGAATCCGGAACAGGCCAATCGCCTTGGCATCGCTGAGCGCCGGCAGATTGTCCGGCACCTGCACCAGACACGGAATCTGCGTACGCGCCTCAAATCGGCGCGCCTGCCATTCGATCGCCGACGCAATTCCGGCATCGAGAATCGGTGGGCGCAACGCCGTCGCCACATCACGCACCAACTGAAACAACTGGGCGATCAGACGCTTCATGCTGTTCAACCGTTCGTTCAGGCCGGAATCGAGTTGCGCGTAGGCCAATTCGCACATCGATGTCTCCAGTTTCAGCACCGTAAGCATCTGCCCTAACTCATCGTGAACCTCGCGGGCAATTCGCGCCTTCTCTTCTTCACGCACGCTCTCAAGGTGCGCCGACAGTTCGCGCAGTTGCTCGCGCGAGGCCGCCAGCTCCAGCTCGATACGCTTGCTCTCGGTGATGTCCCAGACGATGCCGTCCCAAACGTAGGCGCCATCCTCCAGTTGTCGGGTAATCGCCTTGATCTCGGCCCAGCGCTGCTCGCCCTGACGTGTGAGGATTCGGCCCTGCCACGACCAGTCGCTGTCAGTGTCCAGCGCCTGATCCTGGGTTTGGTGATAACCGGCCTTGTCGTCTGGGTGCACCAGACTACGCAGCCCCATGTCGCGATGCGCGAGAGTGGCCGGCGCATAGCCAACCAGACTTTCGCTGCCCTCACTGATGTAGGCAAAGTCGATCTGCCCGGTCACTGGCGCCCGCTCCAGACGGAACACCAGCCCCGGCACGTTGGCGGCAATGCCCTGCAACCGCGCCTCGCTTTCCTGCAACGCCGCCAGTGCACGGCGACGTTCGGTCACGTCGGTGAGGTAAACCACCAGGTATTCGCTGTCGCGAAAGCGCAGAAAACTCAGCGATACATCCGCTGGCAAAACACGGCCGTCGGCGCGCACGCAACTGGTTTCGAAACTCAGCGGCCCTTCTTCGCTGGCCCGCGCGCGCTTCCACAGATTGAGCCAGCGATCCATGTGCAAACCGGGCTCAAAGTCGATCAGCGGGCGCTCGATCAACCCGCCCGAGGGATAACCGAGCATGATTTCCGCCGCGCGATTGGCGTAGCGCACATGGCTGTCCCAGTTGACCCAAAGGATGCCGACGGTGCTTTGGTCGATGGAGAACTGCGTCAACCGCAGCGCTTGTTCGTTGGCCGCGCGCATGGCGATGTCTTCCCGGGCGGCCAGCAATCGCTGTTCGAGGCTGTGCTGTTGGCGACGCTGCCAGAATACGATCGCCACACAACTGAGCAGCATCACTGCAAACAACAAGCTGAGGTTTTGCCAGAACCCCGGCGACTCCGAGAGTCGCGGATATTTCGCTTGCAGCCATTGGTTGTGTAACTGCTCCAGATCCTTGGCCGGGATTGCACGCAGCGCATTTTGAATGATGCCGGCCAACTCTGGCCAATCGCGGCGCGAGCCGACGCGCAGCAGTTGTGGCAGGCCGATATCGCCGACCACCACCAGCCCGGCGAACTCAGGCTCCACCGACAGGCGCCCGAGCTGCGCTTCATCGACCACGGCGTAGGCGGCCTGCTGACTCAACAGCAACTGCAACGCCTGACGCTCCAGTGGTACACCTTGCAGATTCAGATGGGGGTAGTTGCCACGCAGGTAATCAGCCGTGCTGCTGGGCATGCGCACGGCGACGCGGACCTGACTGTCGAGCTTCTCCAGATCGACCACACCACTGGCCTTCTGGTCGCTGACCACCAGTTGCGGCACGCGCATGTACGGATCGGAGAACTGCCACAGACGCAGGGCACTCGGGGTTTGACTCAGGCCCGGAGCAATATCGATCTCGCCCTCGCGCATGGCGGCCTCCAATTGCGCGAGATCCTGAAAATTGCGCCAGCTCAGTTCGACATTGAGCACCTTGGCCAACAACTTCATCAGTTCGACGTTGGCCCCGGACAGCCGCTGCAAACGCCGGTCGTATTGAGCATAGGGCGCCTGCAACACCAGACCAACGCGCAATTCATTGTGTTGCGCCAGCCATTGCTGCTGGCCCGCCGACAACTGTGCAAGATGAGACGGCGGCGCAGGCGCCGCCCAGCCCATCAAGGGAAACCACAAACAGCCGATAACCCACAGGCAGCAAAATCGCTTCATTGAAGTCTCATACACTGACAAATTCTGACCAACCCATTAGGCTGCCGGGATACTTTCTGGCCTGGAATAACCGATGCCCTCTGTCTACCGCCTGGCAATGCCAGCATTGTGCCTGTCGCTGATCCTGCCTTGTGCGTTTTCCGTCGAAGCCGCCGATCCGGCGCCCGCCGCCACGGCGGAAAAACCTGCCGAAGCAAAACCGGCCGAACGCCAGCCACTGCTTGAGCGTAGTCAGGAAGAGGCCGCCGCACTGGAACGTAAAGTCCCGACGCAAGAACAACAACAGTTGCAGGCCGGCAGCGACACCTTTCTCGCCCTGTGGAAACCGGCCAACACCGCCGAGCCCAAAGGCGCGGTGATCATCATCCCCGGCGCCGGCGAAACCGCCGACTGGCCGCAGGCAATCGGCCCATTGCGACGCAAACTGCCAGATGCGAAGTGGAGCAGCCTGAGTATCACGCTGCCCGACCTGCAAAGCGATGCCATTGCTCCGCGCGTGGTCGAGGCACCCGCTGTGCCGAAAGCCCCGGAGTCCGGGAGCAAGGACTCCACCACCGCGCAACCGATCGAGCAAGCCGCTGGCGGTGAAGCCGAAGTCGCGGATCAGGTGGTCGCCGAAACCATTGAAGAGCAGTCCAAGGCTGACGCCGAACGCATCTTCGCGCGCATCGACGCGGCGATTGCGTACGCCGAACAGCAGAGCGCGCGCAGCATTGTCGTGCTCGGACACGGCACCGGTGCTTATTGGGCTGCGCGTTATCTGAGCGAAAAACAAACGGCGCAGGTGGAAAAATTCGTCATGGTCGATGCGCAGATGCCAGCCAAGGCCAAACCGCCACTGGCCGAACTGACGCCGACTCTGAAACTGCCGACCGCGGATATTTTCTATATGGACAAGCCACTGGACCGCAATGCTGCGCTTGAGCGTATGCAGGCGAGCAAGCGCTTGAAGACCTCGGCGTTCAGCCAGGTCGCGCTCAAGGCCCTGCCGGATAACAAGGCTGAACAGGAACAGTTGTTCCGCCGGGTGCGTGGCTGGCTGAATCCGCAGAACTCGGACTGACCGAATAAGACCGAGGCGCCTTCATTCGCGAGCAAGCTCGCCCCCACAATGGATTGTGTACGCAGATCCAATGTGGGAGCGAGCTTGCTCGCGAAGGGGCCATCACTGGCAACACAGCTCTAACGGTTAGCGAAAATCCCGCCGCTCACGGATCAACGTGTAGGCATTGTGCAACTCACGGGTTTTTTCGGTGGCTTCACGCACCTGCACGGGCGTCGCCCCCGTACCGGCAATCTTGTCCGGATGATGACGACTGAGCAGGCGCCGATAGGCTCGCTTGATCTGTGCCGGTTCACTGGACGCCGACACGCCCAATAAACGCATCGCCTCCTGATAACTCACTGCAGCACTGACGATCGGTCGCTTGCCTGGCTCGTAATCGCTGGCCAATGCCTGCACCTGATGCGTTGTCCACCCCAGCCACTTGCCCCATTGAGCCAGCAATTCACGCTCACTGACACCCGCACGACCATCGGCCCAGACCATCCGCCAACAGGCGCGCAACACGCCTTCGGCGGCGTGCGGCTGCGCACTCAGGCGCCGTAGATAACCGCGCAGGTTGTCGCTGCCGGACTTGCCGCGATTGAACGCGGCAATCGCCCGACGCGTCGCCGGCTCGCTCATTTCCAGCGCACGCATTTCGTTACGCGCCTGCTGGATATGCCCGTCAGTGACCCGACCGTCACTTTTGGCCAGACGACCGAGTAGCACAAACAACAATTCGTCGTTGCGCAACATCGGCCGACCGCCGAGTTTTTCCCGCAAATGCCCCCAGCTTTGCAGGTGCAGGCGCCGATCCAGCGCCTGCCCCAACAATGCCCCAAGCATGGCCCCCGGAATGCTCGCGATCGCAAAACCCGCTCCGGCTCCAATCAGAGTCCCTGGCCACAACATGTCAGCGACTCGCTTCTATCAAGGTTTCAGCTTCGGCCAGACGCTCGTGCGTACCGACATCCACCCAGTGACCTTTCAGACGCTCGCCGGTGACTTCGCCAGACGCCATGGCGTTACGCAGCAGCGGCGCCAGTTTGAAGGCGCCGTCGTTGCAACCGTCGAACAGTTGAGGATGAAGCACCGCGATGCCGCTGTAGGTCAGGGTCGCAGCGTCCGACTGACCGTCGTGCACCTTGCCGTCGACCAGTGTGAAATCACCGTTCGGGTGATGCGCCGGATTGTCGGCCAGTACCAGATGCGCGAGCCCGTTGATCGGCTGATGCAACACGCTGAAGTCGTAATCGGTCCAGATATCACCGTTCACCACCAGAAAGGCATCATCGCCGAGCAGTGGCAGCGCACGGAAAATCCCGCCGCCGGTTTCCAGTGGCTCACCTTCCGGCGAGTACTGAATGCTCACACCAAATTGCGCACCGTCGCCCAAGTAATCTTCGATCTGCTGACCGAGCCAGGCGTGGTTGATCACGATCTCGTTGAACCCGGCCGCTGCTAGGGCGCGCAGGTGGTATTCGATCAGGGGAACACCGCCGGCACGTACCAGTGGTTTCGGCGTAGTCAGGGTCAGGGGGCGCATGCGCTCGCCTTTGCCTGCCGCCAGAATCATTGCCTTCATGCTATTGCTCCACCCCGCAGGCTGGTGAACAGCGCTTGCAGTTCTGCCAATTCAGCACGACGCGCAATCACCGCCTCTATATAAGAGAAGAAACGCGGTACGTCGGACAGATAGCGCGGCTTGCCATCACGATGACAAATGCGCGCGAAGATGCCGATGACTTTCAGGTGGCGCTGTACGCCCATCAGGTCGCTGGCGCGCAGGAAGTCTTCGAAGTCCGGCTGCACCGGGATGTTCAGTGCCGAGGCTTGTTGCCAATAACTTTCCAGCCAGCCGCGCACACGCGCTTCAGGCCAACTGAGAAAGGCATCCTTGAACAGGCAGGTCACGTCGTAGGTCACCGGGCCGTAGACCGCATCCTGGAAATCCAGCACGCCCGGGTTCGGCTCGCTGAGCATCAGGTTGCGCGGCATGTAGTCGCGGTGCACCAGTACTTTGGGCTGGGCGAGCGCGCTGTCGATCAGCAGCTCACTGACCTGCTGCCACTGCTGTTGCTGGGTCGAATCGAATTCGACACCGAGTTCACGCTTCACATACCACTCGGGGAACAGTTCCAGCTCACGACGCAGCAACGCAACGTCGTAGCTTGGCAACGGTGCAACCATCGGCAACTGCTGAAAAGCCAGCAGCGCTTGCAGGGCATCGCTGAACAATTGTTCGGCATTTTCGCCATCGATCACGTCGAGATAGGTCTTCTTACCCAGGTCATTGAGCAAAAGAAATCCACGCTCGAGGTCTTCGGCATAAATTTTCGGCACATTTATTCCGGATTTCGCCAGCAAAAAAGCGATATCCACGAACGGTTTGCAGTTTTCCTGCGGCGGCGGAGCGTCCATCACGACAAAGCTTTTGCCCTCGCCTTCCCAACGGAAGTAGCGGCGGAAACTCGCGTCGCTGCTGGCCGCGGTCAACGTGGCCGGGGGGACAGGGCCCCAGCCTTGATCTGCAAACAGGATTGCCAACTGCTCATCGAGCCAAACTTTCAGGTGTTGCAAGCGTACATCTTGGTCAGGCATTGCAAGGGTCTCCGACGGCGCTAGCCGTCAAGCGGGTCATGCTTTATTATCCAGCATCTTTTTCAGACCATCGAGAGGCGTGCGGCCCACACCGCGGGCCGAGGGCCCGCAGGAAGCCCGGACGCGTATGATGGCATTGAAATCCCCCGCGTTTCGTAAAAAATTTCCGTTGTTGGTAACCGGCAGTCTGCTGGCTATGCAACCTCTGGCCAGTCAATTCGTTGTTGCCGCCGAGCAGTATGACTGCTCCGTCTCGGCTTCGGGTGGTTGGGCCTGTGCGCCCAAATCAACCGCTGCTGCGTTGCCGCCGCGCCCGGTGCATGACGGCAGTGCCGTCAGCGCTACCGGCGAAGCCGCGACCGAGAACGGTTCGGTCGCCGACACAGCCCCTAAAACGGCGCTGGTCACCGAAGCCAAAGGCCGCGGTCTGAAATCCCGTAGCGAAGACTTCAGTCACCTCGACTGGGTTCCGCGCGAGAAGCTCACCGCCGCCCAATTGGCCGAGACCGGGCCTTACTGCTCTGGTGCCTATATCGAACCGATTCGTCCTGGCATGAATGACAAGACGAATAAAAGCGATGCACCGACCTTTATCGGCGCAAAAGCCTCGCGCTATAACACCGATGATCAAGTCGGTACGCTGGCCGGCGATGTCGTCCTGCGTCAGGGCAGCATGCAGGTTGAATCCGACGAGGCCAGCCTGTATCAGGCCGAGAGCCGCGCCGAACTCAATGGCGATGTGCGCATCCGCGACAACGGCGCGCTGATCGTTGGCGACCACGCCGACGTGCAACTCGACACCGGTGAAGCCAAAGTCGACAACGCCGAATACGTGATGCACAAATCGCGCATTCGCGGTAACGCGCTGTACGCCAAGCGCGCCGAGAACGCGATCATTCGCTTGAAGGACGGCACGTACACCACGTGCGAACCGAACAGCAATGCCTGGCAGCTCAAGGGCAACAACATCACCTTGAACCCGGCCACCGGTTTCGGTACCGCGACCAACGTGACGCTGCGCGTCAAAGACATTCCGATTCTGTACACGCCGTACATCTATTTCCCGATCGACGATCGCCGTCAGTCGGGCTTCCTGCCGCCGACCATCGGCAGCGGCAGCGATACCGGCTTCATGCTGGTGACGCCGTACTACTTCAACCTGGCACCGAACTACGACGCCACGTTGTACCCGCGTTACATGAGCAAGCGTGGCATGTTGGTGGAAGGTGAGTTCCGTTACCTGACCAAGTCGAGTGAAGGTCAGTTCGGTGCGGCGTATCTGAACGATGACGATACCGAGCGCAGCAAGCAGACCGACTACGAAAAAACCCGCTACATGTATAACTGGCAGCACAAGGGTGGTCTCGACTCCCGTGTGCTCACCGAGGTCGATTACACCAAGATCAGCGATCCTTATTACTTCCAGGATCTGCAGACCGATCAGATTGGCGTGAAATCCAGCGACTACGTGAATCAACAGGGCTCGGTGACTTACCGTGGCGACAGCTACACCGCACGGTTGAATGCTCAGCAGTACCAGTTGGCTACCGTTTCGAACATCACGCCGTATGGCCGTCTGCCGCAGATCACCTTCAATGGTCAGCTGCCGTACCATCCGGAAGGTTTGAATTTCGATTACGAGACCGAGTTGGTGCGGTTTGATCGTGACCTGAAAACAGGCACTTTCACTCAGGAAGACGGCGTCACGACAGAGCCTCGTCTGGACAACAACATTCAAGGCCTGGATCGCGCGAACGGCGACCGTCTGAATCTGAAGCCAGGTGTCAGCCTGCCGATGAACTGGACCTACGGCTTCCTGAAGCCGTCGCTCAAGTATCAGTACACCCAGTATCAGCTGGATCTGGACGGTACCGGGAAGTCGCAGATCGTTGCTCAGCAAAATGCAGCAGCGGCAGCAGGTACCGACTATGTTGGCGGCAAGTTCGGCAGCAACCAGAACCGCGGCGTGCCAATCGCCAGCATCGACAGTGGCCTGTACTTCGACCGCAACACGTCGTTCTTCGGCAAAAATTATCGTCAGACGCTGGAACCCCGACTGTTCTACCTCTATGTACCTGAAGAAAATCAGGAAGACATCCCTGTTTTCGACACCAGCGAATACACCTTCAACTACACCTCGCTGTTCCGTGACAATCGCTTCTCCGGCTCCGACCGTGTCGGCGACGAGAACAAACTGTCTCTGGGCGTGACCAGCCGCTGGATCGAAGACGACGGTTTCGAACGTCAACGCATCAGCGTCGGTCAGGCGCTGTACTTCAAGGATCGTGAAGTTCAACTGCCGGGCATCGATGCAAAAACCCGTGATGACGCGAAATCCAACGTTTCGCCATACGCACTGGAATACGAATACCGCTGGAACCGCGATTGGCGCACCACGGCCGACTACAACTGGGACCCGGACAGCCGCAGCCCGCGTTCCGGCAGCGCGATGTTCCACTACCAGCCTGAAGACAACCCGAACAAGGTCATCAACGCCGGTTATCGCTATCGCAATGACCAGGTTCGTTATGACCAGAACACCGGTAAATGGTCGGTGGGCGGTGGTGACTACGGCACACCAGGCACGCCTGGCTACGTGAAGGACTACTACAAGATCCAGCAGCATGACTTCTCGGTCATCTGGCCGATCGTTCCGCAGTGGAACGCGATCAGCCGCTGGCAGTATGACTACAACCGTAACCGTACCCTGGAAGCCTTCGGTGGCTTCGAGTACGACAACTGCTGCTGGAAACTGCGCCTGATCAACCGTTACTGGGTTTCCTATGACGAGTTCAGCCAGGAAGCTCCGCAAAACGAAAAAGGCGACCATGGCGTCTTCCTCCAAATTGTTCTGAAGGGACTCGGCGGCCTCACCGGCGCCAAGGTAGAGAGCTTCCTCGACAAAGGCATTCAAGGTTATCGTGAACGTGAAGACCAAGCTTTCTGATTGTCTGCGCCCGCTGATGCTGGGCGCGCTGTTCCTGGGTACTGCGGCTAACGCTGCAGTTCAATCCATCGACAAAGTGGTAGCGATCGTCGACAACGACGTGGTCATGCAGAGTCAACTGGACCAGCGCGTCCACGAAGTTCAGCAGACCATCGCCAAGCGTGGCGGCGGCCTGCCGCCTCCCGGCGTACTGGATCAACAGGTGCTCGAACGCCTGATCGTCGAAAACCTGCAACTGCAGATCGGCGAACGCTCCGGCATCCGCATCACCGACGAAGAGCTGAACCAGGCAGTCGGCACCATTGCCCAGCGTAACAACATGACGGTTGAGCAGTTCCGTGCCGCCCTGGCTCACGACGGTCTGAACTATGACGACGCCCGTGACCAGATCAAGCGCGAGATGGTCATCAGCCGTGTACGTCAGCGTCGCGTGGCAGAGCGCATTCAGGTCTCCGAGCAGGAAGTGAAGAACTTCCTCGCGTCCGACCTCGGCAAAATGCAACTGTCCGAAGAGCTGCACCTGGCCAACATCCTGATCCCGACGCCGGAAAGCGCCAACTCTGACGCCATTCAGAGCGCTGCCCGTCAGGCCATGGAGGTTTACCAGCAACTCAAGCAAGGCGCTGACTTCGGCCAGATGGCCGTTGCCAAGTCCGGCAGCGACAACGCGCTGGAAGGCGGCGACATGGGATGGCGTAAAGCCGCGCAACTGCCACCGCCGTTCGACCGCGAGCTGAGCAGCATGGCCGTCGGCGACATCACTCAACCTGCACGCACACCGGGTGGTTTCATCATCCTCAAGCTGCTGGCAAAACGGGGTGGCGAAGCGCAGATGCGCGATGAAGTGCATGTACGTCATATTCTGGTCAAGCCGAGCCCGATTCGCGACGAAGCGAAGACCAAGGCGCTGGTTCAATCGCTGTACGAGCGTATTCTGGCCGGTGAAGATTTCGCCACTCTGGCCAAAAGCTACTCCGAAGACCCGGGCTCGGCGCTTAACGGCGGCGACCTGAACTGGATCGACCCGAACGCACTGGTTCCGGAATTCCGCGAAGTGATGGCCAAGACCCCACAAGGTCAGCTGTCCAAGCCGTTCCAGACCCAATACGGCTGGCACGTTCTGGAAGTCCTTGGCCGTCGCGCCACCGACAGCACCGAACAGGCCCGCGAGCAGCAAGCCATGACCGTACTGCGTAACCGCAAATACGACGAAGAGCTGCAAACCTGGCTGCGTCAGATCCGTGACGAAGCGTACGTTGAGATCAAACTCCCTGGTGCAGACCAGGCAGCGCAGTGAAACCCCAGCGTTTCGCGCTGACACCCGGCGAACCAGCCGGCATCGGTCCCGACCTGTGCCTGCTGCTCGCCTCGCAAGCCCAGCCACATCCCCTGATTGCCATCACCAGCCGCGACCTGCTCAAAGAGCGGGCCGTGCAACTGGGGCTGGCTGTCAACTTGCTGGACGTCGCACCGGATCACTGGCCGGACGCTCCGGCGCCCGCCGACAGCCTGTACGTCTGGGATACACCGCTGAGCGCCCCCGTGGTTGCCGGGCAACTGGACAAGGCCAACGCTGCGTTCGTTCTCGAAACCCTGACCCGTGCCGGCAACGGTTGCCTCAACGGCGACTTCGCCGGAATGATCACCGCCCCTGTGCACAAGGGTGTGATTAACGAATCGGGGATCGCTTTTTCCGGGCACACGGAATTCCTCGCAGACCTGACTCATACCGCCCAAGTGGTGATGATGCTCGCCACGCGGGGTTTGCGCGTGGCACTGGTCACCACCCATCTGCCCCTGCGCGACATCGCCGATGCGATCACGTCAGAGCGGCTGGAACGGGTCACACGGATTCTGCACAGCGACCTGCAACACAAATTCGGCATCGCCCAGCCACGCATCCTGGTCTGCGGGCTCAACCCGCACGCCGGTGAAGGCGGACACCTGGGCCATGAAGAAATCGACATCATTGAACCAACATTAGAGCGCCTGCGCGGCGAGGGCATGGATCTTCGTGGCCCACTGCCTGCCGACACTCTGTTTACCCCCAAATATCTGGAGCACTGCGATGCAGTGCTGGCGATGTACCACGACCAGGGTTTGCCTGTGCTCAAGTACAAAGGCTTCGGCGCTGCCGTCAACGTGACCCTTGGCTTGCCGATCATCCGCACCTCGGTCGACCACGGCACCGCCCTGGATCTGGCCGGCAGCGGCAAGATCGACACCGGCAGCCTGCAAGTCGCCCTGGAAACCGCCTACCAGATGGCCGAGACCCGTTTATGACCGAGCAATACCAACACAAGGCGCGCAAACGCTTTGGCCAGAACTTCCTGCACGATGCCGGCGTCATCGACCGCATCCTGCGCTCCATCAGCGCCAAGCCTGCAGACCGCCTGCTGGAAATCGGCCCGGGCCAGGGCGCATTGACCGCCGGCCTGCTTAACTCCGGCGCGCAACTCGACGTGGTGGAACTGGACAAGGACCTGATCCCGATCCTCAACCAGCAGTTTGCCGGCAAAAGCAATTTCAACCTGCATCAGGGCGATGCACTGAAGTTCGACTTCAACTCCCTGAATGCCGCGCCGAACAGCCTGCGCGTAGTCGGCAACCTGCCGTACAACATCTCGACGCCGCTGATTTTTCACCTGCTGAACAACGCCGGCATCATTCGCGACATGCACTTCATGCTGCAGAAAGAAGTGGTCGAGCGTCTGGCCGCAGGCCCTGGTGGTGGTGACTGGGGTCGTCTGTCGATCATGGTTCAGTACCACTGCCGCGTAGAGCACCTGTTCAACGTTGGCCCGGGCGCGTTCAACCCGCCGCCGAAGGTCGACTCGGCGATCGTCCGTCTGGTACCGCACGCCGTACTGCCGCACCCGGCCAAGGATCACAAGTTGCTGGAGCGCGTTGTGCGTGAAGCGTTCAACCAACGCCGCAAAACCCTGCGCAACACCCTCAAGCAATTGCTCAGCAACGCTGAAATCGAAGCCGCCGGCGTCGATGGCAGCCTGCGTCCCGAGCAACTGGATCTGGCCGCGTTCGTACGCCTGGCCGACCAGCTCGCCATTCAGGTCCCGGCCTCCCCCGCCGCTGACTGATAAACGATGAACGCTATCGGGCAGGACGCCACTCTGGTTTACTGCCCGATACTTGCCTAGACTGATTCCCCATCAGCTACGCCCCGCGTTCCGCTTCGTTTAAGGCCCTTTGCATGTCCGATTCCCGTTACCAGGTCGATGTCAGCGTCGTTACCCGCTATCTGGCAGACCAATCGCAACCCGAGCACGACCGCTTCGCCTTCGCCTACACCATCACCGTGCAGAACAATGGCGCAATCCCGGCCAAGCTCCTTTCGCGGCACTGGGTGATCACCGATGGTGATGGCCATGTCGAGGAAGTACGCGGCGCCGGCGTCGTGGGTCAGCAACCGTTGATCGATGCCGGGCAAAGCCACACCTACAGCAGCGGCACAGTGATGACCACCAAGGTCGGCACCATGCAGGGCACCTACGAAATGGTCGCCGACGATGGCAAACATTTCGACGCCATCATCAAACCTTTCCGTCTGGCGGTGCCCGGAGCCTTGCACTGATGGCAACGTATGCCGTCGGCGACCTGCAAGGCTGCCTCGAGCCGCTCAAATGCCTGCTCAGGCAAGTCGCGTTCGATCCGAAACTCGACCGCTTATGGTTGGTCGGCGATCTAGTCAACCGTGGCCCGCAGTCGCTGGAAACCCTGCGCTTTCTATATGGCATGCGTGAATCGCTGGTCTGCGTGCTCGGTAACCACGACCTGCATCTGCTGGCTGCGGCTAAAAATATCGAGCGTTTGAAGAAGTCCGACACGCTGCGCGAGATTCTCGAAGCGCCGGACTGCGCCGAATTGCTTGAATGGGTGCGCCTGCAAAAGCTGATGCACTACGACGAGCAGCGTGACGTCGCCATGGTCCATGCCGGCATTCCACCGCAATGGTCACTGCGTCGCGCGTTGAAGTGCGCTACCGAAGTCGAAGCCGCCCTGCGTGATGACAATCTGTTCCCCGCCTACCTCGACGGCATGTACGGCAACGACCCGGCGAAATGGGACAACGACCTTAAAGGCGTTACCCGCCTGCGTGTCATCACCAACTATTTCACCCGTATGCGTTTCTGCACCGCCGACGGCAAGCTCGACCTCAAGAGCAAGGAAGGCCTCGACACCGCGCCACCGGGTTACAAACCGTGGTTCCAGCACAAAGAGCGCAAAACCCGTGGCCTGAGGATCATCTTCGGTCACTGGGCAGCACTGGAAGGCAATATCCATGAGCCAGGCATCTCGGCGCTGGACACCGGTTGTGTCTGGGGCGGCAGCCTGACCCTGATGAACGTCGACAGCGGTGAACGCCTGTCGTGTAAATGCGATGAACACGGCGGCCTCGCCCCGACCTTCGCACCACTTATCCCCGAAACTTCGCCAGTCAACGCACCGCGTTAGACTGCGCATTCAGCCGAGCAACAGGAACCCGCCATGAGCGATTTCAAACGAATCCCCCCGGAGCAGGCCCAGGCCCTGCGTGAACAAGGCGCCGTGGTCGTCGACGTCCGCGACCCGGCGACTTTTGCCGCCCTGCACATCAGCGGCTCGAAGCATCTGGACAATCATTCCCTGCACGCCTTCATTCAAGGCGCCGACCTCGATGCACCGACCGTTGTTGTCTGCTACCACGGCAATTCCAGCCAGGGCGCCGCAGCCTACCTGATCAGCCAGGGTTTCTCCGACGTCTACAGCATGGATGGCGGCTTCGAGTTGTGGCGTACGACTTATCCTGCGGAAACTGTCCAAGGCACCGCCGAATAATTTTTTTGTCACGCGCAGGCCCCGGCTGCCGTGGGCCTGCGCGGGCAGACGAACGGTCCTGCCACAACTAATTACGTATCTCGCCTTTACCTCCCGAATTCCCAACTATCCTTAAGCCCAGGCCATCCAAATCAGGGGAGAGCCGGTACACCGGCGCACGGGTCATCGGGAGTGACTTTCACGATTGTCGATCGTGGAAGTGTTCTGGGGGGTAAACAAACAGCTGCCACCGCGGCTGCTTGCCAGCATCGACTGAGTGATCCGGCGTCGGCTCCACGTATCGAGCGAGGTGACGTCATGAGTATCTTTAGCCACTTCCAACAACGCTTCGAGTCCACACGCCAGGAAGAACTCTCGCTGCAAGAGTACCTGGAGCTGTGCAAGAAGGACCGTAGCGCCTACGTTTCCGCCGCCGAGCGTCTATTGCTGGCCATCGGTGAGCCGGAACTGCTCGACACCTCGACCAATTCGAGGCTGTCACGCATCTTCTCCAACAAGGTGATCCGTCGCTATCCGGCCTTTGAAGACTTCCACGGGATGGAAGAATGCATCGACCAGATCGTCTCGTATTTCCGCCACGCCGCCCAAGGCCTGGAAGAGAAGAAACAAATCCTCTACCTGCTCGGCCCCGTTGGTGGCGGTAAATCGTCCCTGGCCGAGAAGCTGAAACAACTGATCGAAAAAGTGCCCTTCTATGCGATCAAGGGTTCGCCGGTATTCGAATCGCCATTGGGTCTGTTCAACGCCACCGAAGATGGCGCGATCCTCGAGGAAGACTTCGGCATTCCACGACGCTACCTGAACACCATCATGTCGCCCTGGGCGACCAAACGCCTGGCCGAATTCGGTGGAGACATCAGCCAGTTCCGCGTGGTCAAACTGTACCCGTCGATCCTTAATCAGATCGCCGTGGCCAAGACCGAACCGGGCGACGAGAACAACCAGGACATTTCCGCGCTGGTCGGTAAAGTCGACATCCGTAAACTTGAGGAATACCCACAGAACGACGCCGACGCCTACAGCTACTCCGGTGCGCTGTGCCGGGCCAACCAGGGCCTGATGGAATTCGTCGAAATGTTCAAGGCACCGATCAAGGTGCTGCACCCGTTGCTGACCGCCACTCAGGAAGGCAACTACAACAGTACCGAAGGCCTCGGTGCGATTCCGTTCACCGGGATCCTGCTCGCTCACTCCAACGAATCGGAGTGGCACACCTTCCGCAACAACAAGAACAACGAAGCGTTCATCGACCGGATTTACATCGTCAAAGTACCTTACTGCCTGCGCGTCAGCGACGAAGTGAAGATCTACGACAAACTGTTGTTCAACAGCTCCCTGGCCAAGGCGCATTGCGCGCCGGACACGTTGAAAATGCTCGCGCAGTTCACGGTGCTGTCACGCCTCAAGGAGCCGGAAAACTCCAACATTTACTCGAAGATGCGCGTCTACGACGGCGAAAACCTCAAGGACACCGATCCAAAGGCCAAGTCGATTCAGGAATACCGCGACTCGGCAGGTGTCGACGAAGGCATGAACGGTCTGTCGACCCGCTTCGCCTTCAAGATCCTGTCCAAGGTGTTCAACTTCGATCCGCATGAAATCGCCGCCAACCCGGTGCACCTGCTCTATGTACTTGAGCAACAGATCGAACAGGAACAGTTCCAGGCTGAAACCCGCGAGCGCTATCTGCGCTACCTGAAAGAGTACCTGGCACCTCGTTATATCGAGTTCATCGGCAAGGAGATCCAGACCGCTTACCTCGAGTCTTACAGCGAGTACGGCCAGAACATCTTCGACCGCTACGTGCTCTACGCGGATTTCTGGATTCAGGATCAGGAATACCGCGATCCGGAAACCGGCGAAATCCTCAATCGCGTCGCCCTGAACGAAGAACTGGAGAAAATCGAAAAACCGGCCGGCATCAGCAATCCGAAGGATTTCCGCAACGAAATCGTCAACTTCGTCCTGCGCGCGCGGGCCAACAACAACGGCAAGAATCCGACCTGGCTCAGCTACGAAAAACTGCGGGTGGTCATCGAGAAGAAAATGTTCTCCAACACCGAAGATCTGCTGCCAGTCATCAGCTTCAACGCCAAGGCCAGCAAGGAGGATCAGCAAAAGCACAACGACTTCGTCACTCGAATGGTCGAACGCGGCTACACCGACAAACAGGTACGGCTTCTTTCCGAATGGTACCTACGGGTACGGAAGTCGCAGTGAAGCAGCTGCAAGCTTCTAGCTACGAGCTGCAAGAACAAAGCGCGTAACCCACTGATGCCCGGGAACCTGCTTTTACTTGCAGCTTGAGGCTCACAACTTGAAGCTGCCCGGAGGGCTTCCTATGAGTTATGTGATCGACCGACGTCTGAATGGCAAGAACAAGAGCACGGTGAACCGCCAGCGTTTTCTGCGGCGTTACCGTGACCACATCAAGAAGGCTGTCGAAGAGGCGGTCAGCCGGCGTTCCATTACCGATATGGAACACGGCGAACAGATCAGCATTCCCGGTCGCGACATCGACGAACCGGTGCTTCACCACGGCCGCGGCGGCAAGCAGACCGTGGTTCATCCTGGCAACAAGGAATTCACTGCCGGCGAACACATCGCCCGGCCACCGGGCGGTGGCGGCGGACGCGGTCCGGGCAAGGCCGGCAATTCCGGCGAGGGCATGGACGAATTCGTCTTCCAGATTACGCAGGAAGAGTTTCTCGAGTTCATGTTCGAAGATCTCGAGCTGCCCAATCTGGTCAAGCGCAACCTCAGCGGTACTGACACCTTTAAAACCGTGCGCGCGGGGATCAGCAACGAAGGCAACCCGTCACGGATCAACATCATCCGCACCCTGCGCTCGGCCCACGCACGGCGCATCGCGCTGTCTGGCAGCAGTCGCGCGAAACTGCGTGAAGTCAAAGAAGAACTTGAACGTCTGAGACGCGAAGAACCGGACAACTTCGGCGATATTCAGGAACTCGAGGCCGAAGTCGAAAAACTCAGCGCGCGCATCCATCGTGTGCCGTTCCTCGACACGTTCGACTTGAAGTACAACCTGCTGATCAAACAGCCCAACCCCAGCTCGAAAGCGGTGATGTTCTGCCTGATGGACGTCTCCGGCTCCATGACCCAGGCGACCAAGGACATCGCCAAACGCTTTTTCATCCTGTTGTACCTGTTCCTGAAACGGAACTACGACAAGATCGACGTGGTGTTCATCCGCCACCACACCAGTGCCCGGGAAGTCGATGAAGAGGAGTTTTTCTACTCGCGGGAAACCGGCGGCACCATCGTTTCCAGCGCCCTGAAACTGATGCAGGAGATCATGGCCGAGCGTTATCCGAGCAACGAGTGGAACATCTACGCGGCCCAGGCTTCCGATGGCGACAACTGGAACGACGACTCGCCGATCTGCCGCGATATCCTGATCAACCAGATCATGCCGTTTGTGCAGTACTACACTTACGTGGAGATCACCCCGCGCGAACATCAGGCCTTGTGGTACGAGTACGAACGCATCGCCGACGCCTTCTCTGACACTTTTGCCCAGCAGCAACTGGTCTCGGCCGGGGATATCTACCCGGTCTTCCGTGAACTCTTCCAGCGCAGGTTAGTGACATGACCGCCAAAGAGCAGAAGCGCCAACCCATTTCCACCGGCTCCGAATGGACGTTCGAGCTGATTCAGACCTACGACCGCGAAATCGCCCGGATCGCGGCTCGCTATGCGCTGGATACCTATCCCAACCAGATCGAAGTGATCACTGCCGAGCAAATGATGGACGCCTATGCCTCGGTGGGCATGCCGCTGGGTTACCACCATTGGTCCTACGGCAAACACTTCCTCAGCACCGAAAAGTCCTACAGCCGTGGGCAGATGGGCCTGGCCTACGAAATCGTGATCAACTCCGATCCGTGCATTGCTTACCTGATGGAAGAGAACACTATCTGCATGCAGGCGCTGGTGGTGGCCCATGCGTGCTATGGCCACAACAGTTTCTTCAAGGGCAACTACCTGTTCCGCACCTGGACCGACGCCAGTTCGATCATTGATTACCTGGTGTTCGCCAAGCAGTACATCATGCAGTGCGAGGAACGCCACGGCATCGACGCGGTGGAAGACCTGCTCGACTCCTGCCATGCCTTGATGAACTACGGCGTCGACCGCTACAAACGTCCGTATCCGATTTCCGCCGAAGAGGAACGCCGGCGGCAGAAAGATCGCGAAGAACACATGCAAAAACAGATCAATGATCTGTGGCGCACTATCCCCAAAGGCGCGGACAAGTACAGCGACAGGGACAACGCACGCTTCCCCGCCGAGCCGCAGGAAAACATCCTGTACTTCATTGAGAAACACGCGCCGCTGCTGGAACCGTGGCAGCGCGAGATCGTACGGATCGTGCGCAAGATCGCCCAGTACTTTTATCCACAGCGCCAGACCCAAGTAATGAACGAAGGCTGGGCGACGTTCTGGCACTACACGCTGATGAACGATCTGTACGACGAAGGGCTGGTCACCGATGGCTTCATGATGGAATTCCTCACCTCACACACCAGCGTGGTGTTTCAGCCAGGATTCGACAGCCCGTACTACAACGGCATCAACCCCTACGCGCTGGGCTTTGCGATGTATCGCGACATCCGGCGCATGTGTGAAGAACCTACCGAAGAGGACTATCGCTGGTTCCCGGAAATCGCCGGGACCGACTGGCTGTCGACCATCAAGTTCGCCATGAGTAGCTTCAAGGATGAGAGCTTTATCCTGCAGTACCTGTCACCGAAAGTGATCCGCGACCTGAAACTGTTCAGCATCCTCGATGACGATCAGAAGGACGACCTGCTGGTGCCAGCCATCCACGACGAACCCGGTTACCGAATCATCCGCGAAACACTCGCCGCGCAGTACAACCTCGGCAACCGCGAACCCAACGTGCAGATCTACAGCATCGATCGGCGCGGCGACCGCTCACTGACCTTGCGCCACCAGCAGCACGACCGCAAACCGCTGGGCGACTCCACCGACGAGGTGCTCAAACACCTGCATCGCTTGTGGGGCTTCGATATTCATCTGGAAACCCTGCAAGGCGACCAGATCATGAAAACCCATCACGTTCCGCCACGCAGCGAACACAGCGAAGGGGATTACGGTCGACTGGATCTGGCCGTCATTCATCTTTGATCCGCTAGCGGCCTCCGAAAGTCTGACGCAAGGGTTATCCTGTCGGGCTAACGGAGGTTTTTTATGCAGATTTTCAAGGTTGGCGGCGCGGTTCGTGATCGCTTGCTGGGCAAGCCAGTCACCGACATCGATTGGGTGGTGGTCGGTGCCACCACAGAAGAAATGCTCGCCAAGGGTTATCGGCCGGTCGGCGCGGATTTTCCGGTATTTCTTCACCCCAAAAGCGGCGAGGAATACGCCCTCGCCCGCACCGAACGCAAAAGCGGTCGCGGTTACGGCGGCTTCACCTTTCACGCCAGCCCTGAAGTGACGCTTGAAGAGGACCTGATTCGCCGCGACCTGACCATCAACGCCATGGCCGAGGACGATCAGCATAATCTGACTGATCCGTACCATGGCCAGCGCGATCTGCAAGCCCGAATTCTGCGCCATGTATCTCCGGCGTTCGCCGAAGATCCCCTCCGTGTATTGCGCGTTGCCCGCTTCGCCGCGCGCTACGCCGAACTCGGTTTCACGGTCGCGCCAGAAACCCTGGAACTGATGCGTCAGCTCAGCGAGTCCGGTGAACTGGAGGCGCTGACCGCCGAACGCAGCTGGAAAGAAATCTCCCGTGCGCTGCTGGAAGATCAACCGCAGGTGTTCATTCAGGTGCTGCGCGACTGCGGCGCGCTGAAGGTGCTGATGCCGGAAGTCGATGCTCTTTTTGGGGTGCCACAACCGGAAGCCCATCATCCAGAAATCGACACTGGCCTGCATACACTCAGCGTGCTGGAGCAATCTGCGCTGCACAAACAACCGTTGACCGTGCGCTGGGCTTGCCTGCTGCACGATCTCGGCAAAGGTTTGACCCCGAAAGAAGAATGGCCGCGACACATCGCCCATGAGCACACGGGGCTGAAGCTGATCAAAGCGGTCAACGAGCGCTTCAAGGCGCCGAAGGATTGCCAGGAACTGGCACTACTGGTCGGCAAATACCACACCCATTGCCACCGGGCGCTGGAGCTGAAGGCTTCGACATTGCTGGAGCTGCTGCAGAGTTTTGATGTCTATCGCCGGCCACAGCGGTTTGAGGAGTTTATCGTCGCGTGCGAAATGGACGCCCGAGGCCGCAAAGGGCTGGAGCAGAGAAGTTATCCACAGGCGGATTATCTGCGTGGCGCTGCCAAGGTTGCGCGGGAAGTCGCGGTGAAGCCGTTGCTGGAGAAGGGATTCAAGGGCCCGGAACTGGGCGAAGCACTGAAGCGTGAACGACTGAGGGCGTTGAAGGCTTACAAGGAAAACAGCTAAAGCAAGATCAAAAGATCGCAGCCTGCGGCAGCTCCTACACGGGAATATGCGTTTCTCTGTAGGAGTTGCCGCAGCCTGCGATCTTTTGCTTTTAAAGATTCTGCGGGGTCAACTGCGCACCACGCCATTCGAACGCAACCGGCGCTAAAACCTGATCAATCTGCGCCTCGGCCCACAGCGTCGCAAAGCTTTTTCCCACACCCGGATGCACGCGATCCGGCGCAATCAGCGACAACGGCCACAACACAAAAGCATTTTTCAGAATCTCGGCACGCGGCAAAATCAATCCGTCGAAATTTCCCGCCAGTTCGCCATACAACAGCACGTCGATATCCAGTGGCAAACCCTTGCGATCCGGCGCGTAGCGGCCATTATCCGCCTCGATGAACTTCAAGCGCCGATCCAGTTCCATCAATGGCAGGTCGGTATAGGCCGACACCACAAAGTTGAAGAACGGCCCGCTCTTGATCCCTACCGGTTGGCTCTCGAACACCGCCGAACAGCGGATATCCACCAGGAACGTCGCCAAAGCATCGAGCCCGGCGCGCAAATGGGTTTCGCGCTCGATATTGCTACCGAGCCCTAGGTAGACCTGAGTCAGCGACATCCGCGCTCGATCTCCACACCCACGCCACCTTTCGCAGCCGGTACAGCGCCTGGCTTGGTCAATTTCAGGCGAACCCAGGTAATCTTGAATTCATTCATCAGCACCTCGACCAGACGCTCGGCAAACGTCTCGACCAACTGGAACTGCGCCTGCTCGGCAAAAGCCTGAATTCGCGTAGAAACGCTGGCGTAGTCGAGCGCCAGGGTCAGGTCGTCACCGGCGGCGGCCGGGCGATTGTCCCAGGCGAAGCTCAGATCAAGTCGCAGGCACTGTCGGATGCCGCGCTCCCAGTCGTAGGCACCGATGACGGTGTCGACTTCCAGGCCCTCGATAAACACTCTGTCCAAGCACTTCTCTCCGCTGCACGACAAGGGCGCAATGCGCCGTTAGAATCAGGGCGTCCTCGCCCGGAATAGTTAGCATGTTTTGGTTACTGGCGACTTTCGCCTACCTGCTCGGCTCGCTGTCCTTCGCCATCTTGCTCAGCCGCCTGACCGGAAATCCGGATCCGCGAATGAGTGGCTCGGGCAATGCCGGCGCCACCAACATGCTGCGCCTGGCCGGCCGCAAACTCGCGATCCTGACCCTGCTGGGTGATCTGTGCAAAGGCCTGGTGCCGGTGCTGATCGCCTCGGCTGCAGGCCTTTCGCTGCAGGATCAGGCATGGATCGGCGTGTGCGCCGTGATCGGTCACCTGTTCCCGCTGTACTTTCGCTTTCGTGGCGGCAAGGGCGTCGCCACCGCCGCCGGCATGCTGCTCGGCCTGTATCCCCCCGCCGCGCTGCTGGCAGTATGCGCCTGGTTGCTGACGTTTTACCTGACCCGCACCAGTTCGCTTGCCGCGCTGATCGCCACGCCACTGACCCTGCCACTGCTGGCCTGGCAGGAACCGGAGGCGCTGTTGCCGATGAGCGCACTGACCTTGCTGATCGTCTGGCGCCACCGCGGCAATCTACGCGACCTGTTTGCCGGGCGCGAACGGCATTTTTAAATAGCGCCCATGAGCGCCTCTCATCACAACGGCGACAATTGCTCCATTGGCCAGCGCGCCTGCACGCTGATCGCCAGACTTTCCTGCTGACCGGCCTGCAGGCGCTGGCAACCGGCAAACGCGATCATCGCGCCGTTGTCGGTGCAAAACTCCGGGCGGGCGTAAAACACGTCACCCTTCATGTCGCCGAGCATCTTCTCCAACGAAACACGCAAGGCCTTGTTGGCACTGACGCCGCCAGCGATCACCAGACGCTTCATGCCCGCCTGTTTCAGGGCACGCTTGCACTTGATGGTCAAAGTCTCCACCACGGCCTGCTGGAACGCCAGCGCGATGTCGCAACGGGCTTGCTCGTTGTCGTCCCCGGCGTTGACGCACTGCTGCCAGGCGTTGAGAGCAGACGTTTTCAGACCACTGAAGCTGAATTGCAGGCCCGGGCGATCGCACATCGGACGCGGAAAGGTGAAACGTCCTGCGACGCCCTTCTCGGCCAGTTTGGCGATTTCCGGTCCGCCCGGATAATTGAGGCCCATCATCTTTGCAGTCTTGTCGAACGCTTCGCCGGCGGCATCATCGAGCGTCTCGCCAAGCAGGCTGTATTGACCGATGCCATCGACCTGAACCAGCTGCGTATGACCACCGGAGACCAACAAAGCGACGAACGGAAATTCCGGCGGTTTTGGCTCCAGCATCGGCGCCAGCAAATGCCCTTCCATGTGGTGCACGCCGAGCGCAGGAATGCCCCAGGCAAAGGCCAGCGCCTGAGCGCAGGAAGCACCGACCAGCAACGCGCCAACCAGCCCGGGACCCGCGGTATAGGCGATCGCATCGATCTCGGTCGGCACACAGTCAGCCTCGGCCAACACCTGACGAATCAAGGGCAGCATGCGCTTGACGTGGTCACGCGAGGCGAGCTCCGGCACCACGCCGCCATAGGCGCGGTGCAGGTCGATCTGGCTGAATAATGCATCGGCCAGCAAGCCGCGTTCACTGTCATATAATGCGACGCCGGTTTCGTCGCAGGAGGTTTCTAATCCCAGTACTAGCATGGGTTTGCGCCTTGTTTAGGCTGAATTCGAAGGCGCGCATAATAGTCGCCACGTGATGCCCCGACCAGCGGTTTTCGATCAGAGGCTTTGCATTCCGAGCGATGAGGGGTTAACATCCGCAACCCTTAAAAACCGACGTCTTCAAGTGCTCTTTTGCCGCGAGGATGTTGACCCCGGTAATGAATGAAGGTAGCTCTGGATGCCAGCCGTCAAAGTTAAAGAGAACGAACCCTTCGACGTAGCTCTGCGTCGTTTCAAGCGCTCCTGCGAAAAAGCCGGTGTACTGGCTGAAGTTCGTAGCCGCGAATTTTACGAGAAGCCAACTTCTGAGCGTAAGCGCAAAGCAGCAGCCGCTGTTAAGCGTCACGCCAAGAAAGTTCAGCGCGAACAGCGCCGCGCCGTTCGTCTGTACTAATATACAGACGTTCGTTGCAAGCTTCTTTGCCTAAGCCCGGCTCTCAGCCGGGCTAATGGCATTTGCGTAAAACGCTTGATGCTTCACCGTCGAAGCCGCACATGCGACCAAGACGAATCTGCTTCACACGTCAGACCTGGCTCTTTTGCCAGCGGTGCACGTCTTTTCTGACGAGCCTTTCAAGGCTACTGACGAGCACACCCACTGATTCCTCTTACGACGATCAGCCCAAGGCACCTGCATGCGTGCCCGCTTTATTGAGCTATCCGAGGCCCTTAACCGGCCGTCAGCGGATTCAGCGCAACACTTTCAAATAGTCGAAGACTGATGAGTACTAACGTCAGGGTATTTTCGGCAGATACACTTCCCGACAGCGATTACGCAGACGACACCGGTCGAGCCGCCTATTTTGCGCGCTTCAAACAACGACCCGCGTCCGCCAGCCTGACGCATCGGACTTATTACAGCGCAGACGACGAGAACGCCATGGCCGGGCTGATTCCCCAGAGCTTCATTGACGACCTGCTGAACCGCACCGACATCGTCGATGTGGTCAGTTCGCGCGTGCAATTGAAGAAGGCCGGCAAGAACTACACCGCCTGTTGCCCGTTCCACAAAGAGAAAACCCCGTCTTTCAGCGTCAGCCCCGACAAGCAGTTCTACTATTGCTTCGGCTGCGGTGCCGGCGGTAACGCCCTCGGCTTTCTCATGGATCACGACAACCTGGATTTCCCCCAGGCCGTTGAAGATCTGGCGAAAGCCGCCGGCATGGAAATCCCCCGCGAAGAAAGCGGCCGCCCGCACAAACCCCGCCAGCCGACCGATTCGCCGCTGTATCCGCTGCTCACCGCTGCAGCCGATTTTTATCGTCAGGCACTCAAGAGCCATCCTTCGCGCAAAGCCGCAGTGGATTACCTCAAGGGCCGCGGACTGACTGGCGAAATCGCGCGGGATTTCGGGCTCGGCTTCGCGCCGCCCGGCTGGGACAACCTGTTCAAGCACTTGAGCAGCGACACCCTGCAGCAGAAGGCCATGATCGACGCCGGCCTGTTGATCGAGAACGCCGAAACCGGCAAACGCTATGACCGCTTCCGCGATCGCGTGATGTTCCCGATCCGCGACACCCGCGGCCGCATCATCGCATTCGGTGGCCGCGTACTCGGCGACGACAAACCGAAATACCTGAACTCACCGGAAACCCCGGTTTTCCATAAAGGTCAGGAACTCTACGGCCTTTATGAAGCGCGCAAGAACAACCGCAACCTCGACGAAATCATCGTCGTCGAAGGCTATATGGACGTCATCGCACTCGCCCAGCAAGGCCTGAAAAATGCCGTCGCAACGCTGGGCACTGCGACCAGCGAAGAACATTTGAAGCGCCTGTTTCGCGTCGTGCCCAACGTATTGTTCTGCTTCGACGGCGACCAGGCCGGCCGCAACGCCGCGTGGCGCGCCCTTGAAGCAACGCTATCGAGCCTGCAGGACGGCCGCCGTGCCCGCTTTCTGTTTCTGCCCGAAGGCGAAGACCCGGACACTCTGGTGCGCGCCGAAGGCACTGACGCGTTCAAGGCGCGAATCAATCAGCACGCACAGCCGTTGGCGGATTATTTCTTCCAGCAACTGACCGAAGAAGCCGATCCGCGCTCGCTCGAAGGCAAGGCGCACATGGCCACCCTCGCGGCCCCGCTGATCGACAAAGTACCAGGCGCCAACCTGCGCATCCTGATGCGTCAACGCCTGACCGAAATTACCGGCCTGAGCAGCGAGACCGTCAGTCAGCTCGCACAAAGCGCGCCGCAGGAAGCGCCGCCCGCCTACGATCCGGGCATCAATTACGACGCAATGCCGGACTACAGCGACTACCATCAGCCGCAGGCACAGGACATGTATGTGCCGCAGCAGGAATGGACGCCGAAGAAACCCGGCGCCGGCGGCAAGAAATGGGACAAGAAGCCTTGGGACAAGAACGGCAAGCGTGGCGGTGATCGCGATCAGCAACGCCCGCGCACGCCGATTGGTGTCGAGTCGCCGACCCTGACCGCCCTGCGCACCCTGCTTCATCACCCGCAACTGGCCGAGCGCGTCGAAGATGCCGGGCACATTGCAGACGAGAATCAGACCAACGCCCAGCTCCTTGTGGCGCTGCTCGAAGCCGTACAGAAGAATCCCAAGCTAAACTCATTTCAGTTGATCGCGCGATGGCACGGCACTGAACAGGGTCGCTTGCTCAAGGCACTGGCAGAAAAGGAATGGCTGATTGACGGAGATAACCTTGAACAACAGTTTTTCGACACCATTACTAGCTTGTCAGCCCGCCAACGCGAGCGAAATCTGGAACAGTTGCTCAGGAAAGCGCGTCAAAGCGAACTGAGTATTGAAGAGAAAAATCAACTGCGCGACCTTCTAAGTCGCAATGTTTCCGCATCAAACCCGACCTCAACTGGCGCGTGAGGTCATAGCTAAG
>NZ_JBITSX010000044.1:0-54473 GCF_044541255.1 Pseudomonas sp. NPDC085632
GTTCATCGAGCCTTCCGGGTTGGGTCATCCGGCGCAATTGATTAAACAGTTGAGTGAGGTGCCGTGGCTGGGTGTGCTGGCGATGCCGCCGCGTGGTTTGTGCATGGACTGCAGTGCCGAGGATTACCAAGCCATCATCCTTTGGATGAGCGAGTAAACCCGGTCCATAACTTAACCCTTAGCCGTAGTTGGATTAGCTGATGAACAAATTGATCGTGAGTCTGCTGTTGACCGTGGGAATTTCAGGCTTCGCTCATGCTGCCGGTGATGCCGCAGCGGGCCAGGCAAAAGCCGCTGTATGTGGAGCCTGCCATGGCCCGGACGGGAACAGCATGGCGCCAAACTTTCCGAAACTGGCCGGTCAAGGTGAACGCTACCTGACCAAGCAGTTGCACGACATCAAATCAGGCAAGCGCACTGTACTGGAGATGACCGGATTGCTGACCAACCTGAGCGATCAGGACCTGGCCGACATCGCCGCCTACTTCGCCAGCCAGAAAGGCAGCGTCGGCGCCGCCGATCCGAAGATCGTCGCACGCGGTGAAGCCCTGTTCCGTGGCGGCAACCTCGCCAAGGGCCTGCCAGCCTGCACCGGTTGCCACTCGCCGAATGGCGCCGGCAACGCCGCGGCCGGCTTCCCGCACCTGGGTGGCCAACACGCTCAATACATCACCAAGCAACTGACCGATTTCCGCAAGGAAGAAGGCGGCCGCACCAACGACGGCGACACCATGACCATGCAGACCATCGCCAAACGCCTGAGCGACGAAGACATCGCGGCAGTCGCCAGCTACATTCAAGGTCTGCACTAAGCGCCACGGATCGAGCCATGCAGGGGATGGACATCTCCTGCAATGTTAACGCTCGATTAATCCGTCGCAGCAAGTATAAAAAGGGTGGCTTTGGCCGCCCTTTTTTGTGGCCGCTGCCGTTACACTACAGAACTCATGCCCGCCAGGATCTGTCTGAAAACAGGTCGCGCGAGGCGACCCAAATTGTCCAGGAGTAAAGCATGCGTAATCTGATCATCAGCGCCGCCCTCGTCGCTGCCAGCCTGTTCGGCGTCACCGCTCAAGCCGCCGAAGCCCCTGCCGCACCTTATGTCGAATTGGCTAACCCGGTACCGGTGGCAGAGCCTGGCAAGATCGAAGTGGTCGAGCTGTTCTGGTACGGCTGCCCGCATTGCTACGCGTTTGAGCCGGTGATCAACCCGTGGGTCGAGAAACTGCCCTCCGACGTTAATTTCGTGCGTATCCCGGCCATGTTCGGCGGCCCATGGGACGCTCACGGCCAGATGTTCCTGACCCTCGAAGCCATGGGCGTCGAGCACAAGGTTCACAACGCTGTGTTCAACGCAATCCAGAAAGAACACAAGAAGCTGACCGACAAGAACGACATGGCTGACTTCCTCGCCACTCAAGGCGTGGACAAGGACAAGTTCCTCGCCACTTTCGACTCGTTCGCCATCAAAGGTCAGATCGTAAAAGCTCGCGAACTGGCCAAGAAGTATGAAATCACTGGCGTGCCAACCATGATCGTCAACGGCAAGTACCGTTTTGACATCGGCTCTGCCGGCGGTGCCGAGCAAGCGCTGAAACTGGCTGACCAACTCGTCGCCAAAGAGCGAGCGGCAACCACCAAGGCTGCAGCCAACTAAGCGCGGCTACCGCCATGCGCCGCTGGAAGTCTGAACGCATCGTTGGCCTGCATGATCCGCAGGTCAACGAGCATCACCTGGAGTCCACGGGCCTGCCCGCAGACCAGCGTCTGCGTCTGCTCAGTTTCAATATCCAGGTCGGCATCAGCACCGAGCGCTATCGGCATTACCTGACCCGTAGCTGGCAGCACCTGCTGCCGCACAACGGCCGCTCAGGCAATCTGCAAAAGATCGGCGACCTGCTCGGCGACTTCGATCTGGTCGCCCTGCAGGAGGCTGATGGCGGCAGCCTCCGTTCAGGCTACGTCAATCAGGTGGAACATCTAGCCCAACTCGGCGCCTTCCCCTACTGGTATCAACAACTCAATCGCAACCTCGGCCGACTCGCTCAGCACAGCAATGGTGTGCTCAGTCGTCTGAAACCGTCGGCGATTGAAGATCACCCGCTGCCCGGCCCGAAAGGTCGTGGCGCGATTCTGCTGCGTTTCGGCGAAGGTCCGGAAGCGCTGGTGGTGGTGATGATGCACCTGGCCCTTGGCGCGCGAACCCGCAGCCTGCAACTGGCCTATATTCGTGAGCTGATCGGTGGCTATAAACACCAAGTGTTGATGGGCGACATGAACACCCATGCCAGCGATCTGCTACAACATTCTCCGTTACGCGATCTCGGCCTGCTGGCCCCGCAAGTGGAAGCGACTTTCCCCAGCTGGCGCCCGCAGCGTTGCCTTGATCATATTTTGCTCAGCCCGACCCTGACCCTGGAAAAGGTCGAAGTGCTGGCCCAACCGATTTCCGATCACCTGCCGGTCGCGGTAGAGATTCGTCTGCCGGGTTCGCTCACGGCCGATGCATTGCCCGCGTTGAGTCCTGCCCCTCGCGGAACCCCTGAATGAGCGACGACGCCCAGCGCTGGAAAGAGAAGTACCTCAAAAGCATCGAACAACAGGACAAGCTTGAACGGCGATGGGCCGCCAGGCTCGACTTGCTGCGTCGCGGCCTGGTGCGCAGCACGCTGGCCGCTGAAGGCACCGATAAAGTCGTTGATCAGTGCATGAAAGAGATGCGCGACGTGGTGCGCACCGATGACATGGACGCCGGTCTCGCCGCCCTGCTGCCGCGCCTGGAAAAAGCCGTGCTTGATTCCGAGCAACGCCGCGAAACCCGCATCGATCAGGTCAGCACCGCGCTGACATCGCTGGTTACCCAGTTGCAGGCGTTGCCGCTGCCGCGTGAAGTCGCTCAGCCCTTGAAGAAGTTCGCCAAACAACTGGATAGCCGTGTTGGTTCGGCGCGGGAAATGCCCTTGCTGCTGAGTGAACTCAGCGGCTTGCAGGGTAAGGCATTGAGTCAGTTGGACGCTCCGGCAGAGCCGGGGCGTCCGGGTCTGTTGCAGCGTTTGTTCGGAAGCCGCGACAGCGAAGAAGTCCCAGCGACAGAATCACCCGCGCCGCCTCAAGTCGCGCCGCCGCTGCAACCGCTTACCGCACCGTCACCCGCACCAGAAACCGCACAGCCCGCCCCTGTCGCGACGATTGAACCCGTGATGGCAGCTACTACCATCGAAGCCGTGGCGCCTGTCGAAACAACAATGCCAGACGCGCAGACGCAACTGGAATCGGCAGAAGTGGTTGCCTTCGAGCCACCCACGGTCAGCAGCGAAGGCAGGAGTGATCCGATTGAGCCTCAGGCAGAGCGCTTCGAACCGGAGCCTGTTTTCGCCCCGGCTCCCGCTCAGACTCCAATCACGCTTACCGCCATCAATCCTGATGAACTGATTCACCCTGGTGATCCATCGCCACTGATCCTCGATAGCCTGCCGCTGCCTGAACCCATCGCGCAGGCGCTGGCCGCCATCGACCCGGATCAATCCGAGCACGACATCCTGTTCGCCCTGCCGGATTCCCCGGAGCCGTCCTACAGCTCGGTGGCCAAGCACATCGAAGACACTCTGATCGGTCTCCTCGACGACCTGACCCTGCCGGAGCGCCACCGCCCCCAAGCCGAAGCCATGCGCGAACGGCTCAAACATGGTTTGAACTGGTACGAACTGATCCCGATCCTCGACGATCTTGCAACATTGATGCTGGCGATTACCGACAGCGGCCAGCACGAATTCGAAGCTTATCTGCAGCAACTCAACGAACGCCTCGAAGCGTTCCAGAGCAATCTGCAAGCTGCCAGTGAAGGCCATGCCGACAACAGTTCGGCGGCGCGGGCCATGGACACGCAGATCCGCGAGCAAGTCGACGGCTTGCAGACCAGCGTCCAGGAAGCCGCCGATCTGGATGACCTCAAGCAAGTGCTGGAGAACCATCTCGAAGGCTTGATCGGCACCATGGATCAGCACCAGAAGCAGCGCGACGCCCGCGAGCAGGAAGTGGCTGCGCGACTCAAAGGTCTGTCCGAGCGCGTGGCGCATATGGAGCAGGAAGCCCAGGGATTCCGCGAGCACCTCGAAGAACAGCGCCAGAAAGCCTTGATCGATCCACTCACCGGCCTGCCCAACCGCGCCGCGTGGAGCGAGCGCCTCGAGCATGAAATCAAGCAGTGGCAGCAGCACGGCAACACGCTGAGCCTGGCCATGCTCGACCTCGATCACTTCAAACGCATCAACGACAACTACGGCCATCTGGCCGGCGACAAGGTGCTGAAAATCATTGCCACGGTGCTGCGCAAACGCCTGCGCGGATCTGACTTCATAGCCCGTTTCGGTGGTGAGGAGTTCGTCTTGCTATTGCCGGCCACCCCGCCTGCGGTTGGCACCAAGCTCTTGGAAACGCTGCGCGCTGCGATCGAAGCCTGCCCTTTTCACTTCAAGGGCGAGCGGGTGACGATCACCATTTCCATGGGGCTGGCAACATTTCGTGCGGGAGAACACAGTGATCTGGTGTTGAAAAGAGCCGATCAGGCGCTTTACCGCGCAAAAAATGCAGGACGCAACCGGGTCGAGCTGGGCTGAGCAAATTGTTCCATTTTGTTTAATTCCGCCCGCTGACCGTCGAGACGCAAGGCAGTACGTTACACTGTTGCATTACTGTCTTGCGTGTACTGCCTTCTGCCATGAAATTCTTTGCCCTCCTCGCGTCGCTGCTCGTTCTGGCCGGTTGTTCCAGCAGCCCGCGTTATGACACCAGCCATCCTTCGGCCAATTACGACAGCCGTATCCAGTTCGTCATCGTTCATTACACGTCGGCCTCGCTGGAGCGCTCGCTGCAATTGCTGACCCACGGCGAGGTCAGCAGCCATTACCTGATCGGCGACGACAAGGGCGGCACCGTTTACAAGCTGATGGACGAAAACCAGCGCGCCTGGCACGCCGGCGAAAGCCAATGGCAGGGCCGCACCTGGCTCAACTCCAGCTCGATCGGCATTGAAATCGTCAATCCAGGTTTCAAGGACACGCCGACCGGGCGCCTGTGGTATCCGTACAGCGAGGCGCAGATCCAATCGTTGATCGTCCTGCTCAAGGACATCAGCAAGCGCAACGGCATCAGCCCGCGCCACATCATCGGCCATAGCGACATCGCGCCGCTGCGCAAGCTTGATCCGGGACCGTTGTTCCCGTGGAAACGTCTCGCTGCCGAGGGCTTGGGCATTTGGCCGAACGAACAGGCGGTTGCGCGTCAGCAGATGCTGTTCAACAGCAACGAACTGCCGAGCATCAGCTGGTTCCAGGCGCAATTGGCGCATTTGGGTTACGACACGCCGCAGACCGGCGAGCTGGACGTCGCCACGCGCCATGTTCTCGCCGCATTCCAGATGCACTTCCGTCCTTCACGTTTTGACGGCACTCCGGATGCGCAAACGGCGGCGCTGTTGCTGGTACTCAATCAGACAAAATAATGACGCCCGCCCGACGGTCAGGGCGAAATTGCAATCAGCAGCTATAACTCATTGGTAATTCTTCGGATATTCCATGATGGTTGCTACCCGAGAGACGCTGCGTAGCTGGTTTTATCGCCCTTGGTTTTTGGCGATGATCGCGGCTGTCCTCAGTGCCTGCCTGCTGATCGCCGGCGGTATGTTCGTGGCGATGCGTCAGGTCGAGCAAAGCGAAAGCCAGGAAATGAACGCGCAAGGCGAGCGTTTCCTCGCCCGCCTCGAGCAATTGTTCGGCCAGTTGCGCGAAAGCCTCGACGACCTCGAAGCCCAGCCTTTGCGCAGTTGTGACGATGAAATGATCGCCACCTTGCAACAAGTCACCTTCAACTATCGCTTCGTCTACGAAGCGGCTTATATGGACGCCTCGCGGATCTGCTCTAACCGTCCGCGCCAGGAAGGCCTGTCAGTGGTCCGCGCGCCAGATATCAAAGGCCCGACCTACAGCTATTGGCTGAATACCACCACTGAACCGGATGAAAACCGCGCGGCGCTGATGCTCGGGCGCGGCAATTTCCGCGTGGCCACCTCGCGCGGGCACCTGACCGACATGGTTGATCTGTCGCCCGGCAGCAGCCTGCTGGTGGTACTCGATCACGGCACCCGGGCCATCCCGGTGCTCGGCATGGCGCAAGACTGGCCGCCCACGGAACACTGGCCACCGAAAAGCCGCGATGCCTTGCAAGTCACGCAAACCCGGCTGATCTACCGCATGCCCACCGATAATCCGGAATATCAGTTGGTCCTGATCACACCCCGAACCGGCATGCACATTCCTGCTATCTGGTGGTGGATGATCCCGGTGTGCATGCTGCTTGGCGCCTTCCTGGGCTTCTTCGTTTTCCTGCTGGTGCGCCAGCGTCAGTCACTGGATGCCGAGCTGCACGGTGCGATCCGGCGCGGCGAGCTGCAGGTGCTCTATCAGCCGATCTTCGATCTCGACAGCCGCAACTGCGTCGGCGCCGAGGCCTTGCTACGCTGGCGTCGCCCGGACGGCACACTGACCAGTCCGGACCTGTTTATCCCCATGGCGGAAAACACCGGGCAGATCCGCCAGATGACCGACTTCGTCTTGCAGCGCTTGCTGGAGCAACTGGGTCAGCTGCTGCGCGCCAATCCGCAGCTGTACATCTCGGTCAATCTTGCAGCCTGCGACGTGATGGTGCCGCGCATCGGCCAGGTCATGGCGCGTTTGCTCACGCTCCATCGCGTGGCCGCGCGGCAGATTGCCTTCGAAGTCACCGAGCGCGGTTTGATTGATGTGGTGGTGGCGCGGGAAAACCTGCAAGCCTTGCGCGATGTCGGCCATCAGGTGCTGATCGACGATTTCGGCACCGGCTATTGCAGCCTCGCCTACCTGCAAACCCTGCCGGTGGACTGCCTGAAGATCGACAAAGCGTTTATCGACGCACTGGGCCATGACGCCGCCAGCAGCGGCGTCGCCCCGCACATCATTCATATGGCGCAGGCACTCGATCTGAAGGTGATTGCCGAAGGCATCGAGCTGGAATCGCAGGCTGAGTTGCTCAGTAGCGAAGGCGTCAAGTTCGGCCAGGGCTGGTTGTTCGCCCATGCCCTGAGCGCAGTACAGTTCATTGAGCTGATCACTCGCGGGCGACGCCTCGCCGCGCGGCGGATGGACGACGAAGCCTAAACAGCGAGCGCCATATAGAACTGCGTGCCCTGCCCCGGCCGCGAATAAACGCCCATCCTCCCGCCATGCAACTGGACGATTTCCTTGCACAGCGCCAGACCCAGTCCGGCCCCGCCCTTCTTGCGCCCGACCTGCACAAACGGTTCGAAAATTCGCCCTTGCTGGCCGTAGGCGATGCCTTCGCCATTGTCTTCGACGCTGATGATCACGCGCTCACCGTGACGGCGCGCCTGCAAGCGAATCTGGCCTTCACGGGCCGTATGGCGCAGGGCGTTGTCGATCAGGTTATCAAGCACGCGATCAAGTTGCGCCTGATCGGCTTGCAAACGTGGCAACGGCCCCTGCACTTCGACATTCAGGGCGATGCCCTTGGCCGCCGCCGAATCGGCAAAACGCAATTGCGCCTGCTCCAGCAAATCTTCGATGGAGCACGGCGCCAGGGTGAGTTTCTGCAGGCCATTCTGATAACGCGAGAAGTTGAGCAAATCATTGATCAACTGCATCAGGCGCTGCATTTCCTCATTGACGGTGTCGAGCAGATCCGCCTCGCGGGACTCCGCCGGAAACTTCGCGCGCTCACGGAACAGGCCGAACGCCATGTGCATGCCGGTGACGGGGGTGCGCAGCTCATGGGAAGCGCGCAAGACGAACTCACTGCGCACCCGTTCGAAGGCGCGTTGCTCGGTGACATCGTGCAGCACCATCACCGCGCCGAGGATATGTCCCTGGGTGTGGCTGACCGGGGTCAGGCTGTAGGTCAGCAGGCGTGATTCGCCGTCGACCTCAATGCTCAAGTCTTCCGGCGCCCGCTCCAGAGTGCCGCCGCGCAGCACCAGTTGCAGCTGCGCATCCAGCTCTGGCCGCTCCAGCGCCGTGCCCAACCCTTGACCGAGACGATCATCTTCCCAGCCCAACTGTCGCTGGGCCACTGGGTTGAGGTGCTCCAGATGCCCCTGGCGATCGATCATCAGCAAGCCGTCATCGATGCTGTCGAGCACCGCTTGCAAGCGTTGCTGGCCAGCGAGCAATTCATCAACGTTGGTCGCCTGGTGCTCGCGAAGCGCCTCAGCCATCAGGCCGAAGCGTTTGGTCAACTGGTTCATTTCCATCGCCGAGGAAATCGGCAGGGTCACTTCAAAATTGCCTTGGCCGATATTGTCCGCCGCTTGCGCCAGCGCCTCGATCGGCGCGCCGAAACGCCGGGCAATCCCGTGGGCCGTGATAAACCCGATGATCAACACCGCCAGCCCGACAAACCCCAGCAGGCCGGCGATCAACAAGGCGCGGTCGCGCGCCTCATGCTGTACCGCATTGATGTTGTCCAGCGCATGCTTGTGCTCGGCGATCAGGCCGTTACGCAATGTGTTGAAGCGCTCCCGGAAGTCAGCGCTGCTGCTCATCGAGCTGGCCGGGTCACGGGACAGATCGAAAGCTTCCAGGAAGCTCAGATAATCCGCTTTTGCCCGACTGAAGCCGTAGAGCCGGCCATCGCCCTCTTGCTCTTGGGCGATGCCTTGGTCCAGCAACTCGAAGTAATGCTGTTTCGATGCTTCGAACGCCACGGGATCAGGCTTTTCCGCGAGCATGATGATCAGTTGATCACCCAGCGTCTGCCGCAACTTGAGCCCCAGATCCAGAGTGACGAAGTTGCTGCGCACCAAGGCTTCTTGCGTGCCGGCCATCTGCATCACGCTGACCAGCCCGAGCAGCAGCCCGAGCAAGGCCACGGTGATCAGTGCGGAAATGCTCAAGAACAAACGGGTCCGCAACTTCATCGCCAGTTTCATCGTCGGGCGCTCACAGGTTGTACTGCTTGCGCTTGCGATACAGGGTCGAAGCGTCGATGCCAAGGGTTTTCGCCGCTTGATCCAGCGTGCCGGCGGTGGCGAGTACCGCGCCGATGTGGGCTTTCTCCAATTCGTCGAGGCTCAATGCCGCACCGACTCGAGGTGCGTTGTTGGCCGGTTGCTCGGCCATGCCGAGGTGGCTGATTTCCACACGTTCCTGCGGGCAGATGATGCTTGCCCGCTCAACCACGTTACGCAACTCGCGAATGTTGCCCGGCCAGCGATAGCCCAACAGCGCCTCGCGAGCCTCGTCGCTGAAGCCCCGTGCCGGGCGCGCATATTCTTTGACGAAACGGGCGAGGAAGCGGTCGGCCAGGGTCAGAATGTCCTCGGCACGCTCGCGCAGCGGCGGCAGATGCAGGGTGATGACATTCAGGCGATACAGCAGGTCTTCACGGAAACGACCGTCACGGACCATGTCTTCCAGATTGAGGTTAGTCGCAGCAAGGATGCGCACATCGGCGCGACGTGTGACCGGATCCCCTACCCGCTCGTATTCCTTATCTTGAATGAAACGTAGCAATTTTGGCTGCAATGTCAGAGGAAAATCGCCGATCTCGTCGAGAAACAGCGTGCCGCCGTCGGCCTGATTGACTCGACCCAAAGTACTTTCGCTGGCGCCGGTAAACGCACCGCGACTGTGGCCAAACAATTCGCTTTCCATCAATTCCGCCGTCAGCGACGGGCAATTGATGGTCACGCAGGATTTCTTCTCACGCTTGCTCCAGCCGTGAATCGCTCGGGCCAGCTCACCTTTACCGGTGCCGGACTCGCCGAGGATAAGAATGTTCGCGTCGGTGCCGGCGACCTGACGTGCAGTTTCCAGTACCACTTTCATCGCCGGGCTGTGGGAATCGAGACCGTCCTTCGGTTTGCGAATCTCGCCTTCAAGGGCTTCGAGGCGCGCTGACAGTTGGCGCACTTCCAGCTGCTTGGCGGTGGCCAGACGCAACTGATCCGGGCTGCACGGTTTCACCAGATAGTCGGCCGCGCCTGCCTGGATCGCATCGACGGCGGTATCGACAGCCGAATGCGCGGTGACGATAACCACGCGCATCCACGGCGCCTGAATGCGCATTTGCGCCAGTACGTCGAGACCGTTGTCTTCGCCCAGACGCAGATCGAGGAAGCACAGGTCGAAGACCTGCCGTTGCAGCAAGGCGTCGGCCTGAGCCGCGCTGTTGGCTGTGGCGACCGTATAACCTTCATCTTCGAGGCAATAACGGAAGGTACGCAGGATGGCGGATTCGTCGTCCACCAGCAGAATGCGGCCTTGATGCTCAGTGGCAGATTCCATTTTTCCTACGCTCCATAGTGATTGGTCTTGGGTTAGTCCCGGAAAAATCGGGCAAGTTGCATGGTTGATTCTGAACGATGCCAGCCATAGGAGGGTAGCTCTCTCCTGCCTTTACAGCCAATACGTTGATTTTGTTGGTTTTTTAAACAATTGCCGATTTGCAGGGGATTCCCTGCGTACTTTTCTGACATCTGCGCCCTGCTCTCAATTCCATAAGAATGAAATCTCCTACGAAAAAATCGTGCATTGCGCACGATCTCAGATGCCCCATCGTGCAGGATGCGTCGCAAACGTTTTTTATCACGCGTATAACTTATTGATTTTATTGAATATTTTTCAATTAAAAAACTGGCATGCAGGCTGCAATACCTCCTTCAGCCCGGGCAGAACATGAACTGCCCCAACCGAATAAGAGTGAGGAACCCAGGATGACTCGCCAACGTGCCGCCCACGTGCGTATCTCGCCACTGCACATCCAGCAAGGTCTGTTTGGCGTATTGGCGCTGCTGATCACCCTGATCGCTTGCCAGCAATACCTGAGCTGGGAAAACAGCCAGCAGGTCGAGCCGCTGATCTCGATCCAGCACAACACGCAAACGCACTTCAGCGCCGTCAGCAGCAGTCAGGCCGAAAGCGCCTCGATGCGCATGATGGATGTCGATCAGGCACAGCCAATGGATCAACTGCCACGTGAAGAACGTTGGGTTTTCTAACAGAGCAAACGAATTCGGGCGCGCAGCGCCGGGACATGCAACACCCCTAAATAGAGAAGTAAGGAGAATCACCATGTTGAGCTGGGCAATTACATTCTTGATCATTGCCATCATCGCTGCAGTATTGGGCTTCGGTGGTATCGCGGGCACCGCCACGGGTATCGCCAAGATTCTCTTTGTCGTGTTCCTGGTGATGTTCATCGCTTCCTTCTTCTTTGGCCGTCGCGGCCGAGGTTAACGATGACTGTTTTAAAGACACTGGCAGCCGCCCTGCTTCTGGGCGGTAGTGCCATGGCGATGGCGGCCAACGATGGCCAGGCGCGGGTCAACGAACTGTTGAGTTCCGACCCGCAATATCGCGAAACCTGGGAAGGCGTGGTGAAGAAGGAAGAACGCCTGCCGGAATGGGTGATGAACCTGTCCGGCACGCCGGACCAGCAGATGAACGCCGTGACTGAAGATGGCGACAAGTATCTGGTCGGCCCACTCTGCGAATCCGCAGACAAGTGCCTGAACCACCGCTTGATCGTCGCGTTCAGTTTCGACAAGAAAGACGCTTACGCCATGCTCGTCGATGTGCCCGAAGGACTGCCGGCCGACAAGTCGCCAACGCGACATGCCACCTACCGCTTCCTCGGCAAACCCGATCAGGGCATGCAGGATCTTTTGATGGAAACCCTGAAGAAAGATCCTAAGTGGTACTGATTTGAACATGAGGGCAGCGCCCTGCTGCCCTCCATTGCGCCCACCTGAGGAAGGCAGGCGTATGACCAAGGGGCCGGGACGTTCTGACTGTTGCAGGGTCGGAGTGACCTACGGGTACAGGGAGTGCCTGCGCAAGGGCCGGGTCAGGGTAAAAGCTGCGCCGCAGGTTCGCCGACCCACGGTGGCTCGACGGACTTGCGCTGGGCTTTCAAACACGCAAAACATTGATCCAGAGCGCCCAGCTCATCCTTTTTATCGCTGACACTGCGCGCAAAAACATTACGCGGTGTTTCCTGGCGACCGTATATCGACAAAGAGACCTGTTAAACAAGAGGACTTCTAGTCTTCGTGCGTAGGCTTTTTCCTAAATTTTTCGTCGATTTTTCTCGTTTAAAAAATAACCAACCTACGCTGTGATGGCCGGTTCACGGCACTTATGCCGGCCGAAATGTCACAATCGAACCGGTTGGGACGCCAGTTTCATTTAAAAAAGCTCATGCCGATTCGGCATAGGGTAGGCGTTTACGGCATTAGACGGCGCAACCTTGCATCGGAATAGTTGCGCCTTTTTTCGCCTGCCGAAGAGCCGTAATCACGCGCTTCGGGGCACCTTATACGGAGGCAGATGCACAGACTTTTCCGCTAAAGAGCGTTCCAGTTCCTGCATGTGCCTGAGTCAAACGCAAGTAAGGGTAAAGATAATGAAGAAGGCAAAAATTAGCCTCGCCTGGCAGATCCTCATCGGTCTGGTTTTGGGTATTGCAATTGGTGCGTTGCTCAACCATTTCAGTGCCGAGAAGGCCTGGTGGATCAGCAACGTCCTGCAACCGGCAGGCGATATCTTTATCCGTCTGATCAAGATGATCGTGATCCCGATCGTCATCTCTTCCCTGATTGTCGGCATTGCCGGCGTGGGCGACGCCAAGAAGCTTGGGCGTATCGGCCTGAAGACGATCATCTATTTTGAAATCGTCACCACCATCGCCATCGTCGTCGGCCTGCTGCTGGCCAACCTGTTCCATCCGGGTGCCGGCATCGACATGAGCACGCTGGGCACGGTGGACATCTCCAAGTACCAGGCGACCGCTGCCGAAGTACAGCATGAACACGCGTTCATCGAGACCATCCTCAACCTGATCCCGTCGAATATCTTCGCGGCCATGGCTCGCGGCGAAATGCTGCCGATCATCTTCTTCTCCGTGCTGTTCGGTCTCGGTCTGTCGAGCCTGCAGTCGGACCTGCGCGAGCCGCTGGTGAAGATGTTCCAGGGCGTCTCGGAAAGCATGTTCAAAGTCACCCACATGATCATGAACTATGCGCCGATCGGCGTATTCGCACTGATCGCGGTGACGGTGGCCAACTTCGGCTTCGCCTCGCTGGTGCCGCTGGCCAAACTGGTCATCCTGGTTTACTTCGCCATCGCCTTCTTCGCCTTCGTGGTGCTGGGCCTGATCGCCAAGATGTTCGGTTTCTCGGTGTTCAAGCTGATGCGCATCTTCAAGGATGAGCTGGTCCTGGCCTATTCCACCGCTTCGTCGGAAACCGTGCTGCCGCGCGTGATCGAGAAGATGGAAGCCTACGGCGCACCGAAAGCCATCTGCAGCTTCGTGGTACCGACCGGTTACTCGTTCAACCTCGACGGTTCGACCCTGTATCAGTCGATCGCGGCAATCTTCATTGCGCAGCTGTACGGCATCGACCTGTCGATCAGCCAGCAACTGCTGCTGGTCCTGACCCTGATGGTCACCTCCAAAGGCATCGCCGGTGTACCAGGTGTGTCCTTCGTGGTGCTGCTGGCCACTTTGGGCAGCGTTGGTATTCCGCTGGAAGGCCTGGCGTTCATCGCCGGTGTCGACCGCGTCATGGACATGGCCCGTACCGCACTGAACGTGATTGGTAACGCGCTGGCCGTACTGGTTATCTCGCGCTGGGAAGGCATGTACGACGACGCCAAAGGCGAGCGCTACTGGAACTCCCTGCCGCACTGGCGCAGCAAGGAAAAACTGCCAGCAGGCGAAATCTCGAAGAACTGACGCACCCCTGTAGGAGCTGCCGCAGGCTGCGATCTTTTGATTCTGTTTTTAAAGGCAAGATCAACAGATCGCAGCCTTCGGCAGCTCCTACAGGAGATTGAAGTCGCCCGGTAAATTGGGGGCGGCAGATCCAGACGAACCCCGGAGAAATCCGGGGTTTGTCGTTTCTGGCGACCCCGCTATCATTCGCGGCATTCTTCGGGGGATTTGACTGATGCTTAATGGCCTGTGGCTTGGCTTTTTCATCGTGGCAGCCGTGTCGGCGCTGGCGCAGTGGCTGATCGGCGGCAACGCCGGGATCTTTGCGGCGATGGTGGAAAGCATTTTCGCCATGGCCAAGCTCTCGGTCGAAGTCATGGTGCTGCTGTTCGGCACCCTCACGCTGTGGCTGGGCTTCCTGCGTATTGCCGAGAAAGCCGGGATCGTCGAATGGCTGGCCAAGGTCCTCGGCCCGCTGTTCCTGCGGCTGATGCCGGAAGTCCCGGCCGGTCACCCTGCCCTTGGCCTGATTACGCTGAACTTCGCTGCCAACGGTCTGGGCCTCGACAACGCCGCGACGCCGATCGGCCTGAAAGCCATGAAGGCGCTGCAGGAGCTCAACCCCAGTGCCACCATCGCCAGCAACGCGCAAATCCTCTTCCTGGTGCTCAACGCCTCCTCCCTGACCCTGCTGCCGGTGACAATCTTCATGTACCGCGCCCAGCAAGGCGCGCCGGACCCGACGCTGGTGTTCCTGCCAATTCTGCTGGCGACCAGTTGCTCGACGATTGTCGGCTTCCTCTCGGTGGCGTTCATGCAACGGCTGCGGATCTGGGATCCGGTGGTGTTGGCCTATCTGATTCCCGGCGCGTTGCTCCTCGGTGGATTCATGGCATTGCTGGGTACGCTTTCGGCAACGGCTTTGGCTGGATTGTCGTCGATCCTCGGAAATCTCACGCTGTTCGGGTTGATCATGCTGTTCTTGCTGATCGGCGCGCTAAAGAAGGTCAAGGTCTATGAGGCGTTCGTTGAAGGCGCCAAAGAGGGCTTCGATGTCGCGAAAAATCTGCTGCCGTATTTGGTCGCGATGCTTTGTGCGGTCGGCGTACTGCGTGCCTCCGGAGCGCTGGACTTCGGGCTCGACGGCATTCGCCATCTGGTCGAGTGGGCCGGTTGGGACACGCGCTTTGTCGATGCGCTGCCGACAGCGATGGTCAAACCGTTCTCCGGCAGCGCGGCGCGGGCGATGTTGATCGAGACGATGCAGACCTCGGGCGTCGACAGCTTCCCGGCGCTGGTCGCGGCGACGGTGCAGGGCAGTACCGAGACGACGTTCTATGTGCTGGCGGTGTACTTCGGCGCGGTGGGGATTCAGCGGGCGCGGCACGCTGTTGGCTGTGCGTTGCTGGCGGAGTTTGCTGGTGTGGTTGGCGCGATCACCGTCTGCTACTGGTTCTTTGGTTGAAGCAAAAGATCGCAGCCTTCGGCAGCTCCTACAGGGTTATGCATACCTCTGTAGGAGCTGCCGAAGGCTGCGATCTTGGCGATTTCAGGGTTTAACCGGAGCCAAATGCTGGCCTTGATCGACGGCCCAGGCCACGACTTTGGCGGTCAGGCGATCACTGGCCTGACCAAACCCGGCCACCACCGCCGGCACCTGCACATCACTCAGTGGCTGACGCTCCTCAAAGCGCCGACTGGCCAGAATCCGCTGGTCATAACCGCGCACGAGCAACGCATCGACCCGCACCACAACGCTGGCCTGCGTGCCCTGATACTCGGTCTGAAACGCCTGCAAACTCCCACCCAGTTCCAGATCCGCAGCAAAGTTGCTGTCATCGGTACTGAGCAACGTCACCCGGCCATCGCGCTGAAAGCCGTCCAACAGACGATTACGCACCAGCACTGGCGCCGGGTCGCTCCAGCGCGAGCCTTTGTAGCTGCTGATCACATCACCCTGCGGAATCACCGCAATCGTCGGCCGGTTCAACGCTTCACTGGCCTGCAACTTGTTCAGTCGCAACGACCAGGACTGAGTCGCCGCCGAACTGGCCGAGGCGGGCGCCTGAGCAGTCGGCAGACGGTAGACATCAGACGGCTCGGACTTGGGCAGAATCGAGCAGGCGCTGATCAGTGTGAAGCCGGCGAGGAGGGCAAGTCGAGTCAGCTTCATGGCGTGAATTCCTTGTTCTTGTCACGGCCCAGCAAGTAGCCGCTGGGGTTGGCCTCAAGGCGTTGCGAGATGGCCCGCAGCGAGGTCAGCGTCTCACGCAGCTCACGGATCGCCGGGGCCAGGCCATTGAGGCCCTGCATGCCGTTATCGAGGGAGTTTTCATTTTTGCTGAGCAAGGTGCTGATGGTGGTGGTGCTTTGCTCCAGCGACTTCATCGCTTGCTCGGCGCTGCCCAGCGCCTGTTTACCCTGATCGTTGATCAAGCCGTTGGCATTGCGCATCAGCAGCGACGTCTGTTCGAGCATGCTGCCGGCCTGTTTGCCGACGGTCGCCAGTTGCTGCATGGCCTGTTTGATGTCGCCGCGCTGATCGTTGATGGTGCCAGTGGTTTGCTCCAGATGGGCGAGGGTCTTGCTGACGCGCTCGACGTTCTCGGCAGAGAACATCTGATTGGCGTTCTGCAGCAGCGCGGTGATCCCGGTCATCAAATCGTTGGAGTCATTGAGCAAGCGCGAAATAGGCGAGGGCGATGCAACGATGGTCGGCAGATTACCGTCATGCCCACGCAGTTTCGGGCTCTCGGGCGTACCGCCGCTGAGCTGGATAATCGACGTCCCCGTGATCCCGGCCAGCGCCAGTTTGGCCTGGGTGTCTTCCTTCACCGGCGTATCACCGGCCAGACGAATCCGCGCCAGCACCCGCCGTGGATCTTTTGGGTCAAGGCGCAGGTTGATCACATCGCCAACCTTGATCCCGCTGTACTGCACCGGGCTGCCCTTGGACAGACCGCTGACCGCTTCGCTGAAGACAATCTCGTAGTCCTTGAACTCGGTATCGACACTGGACTTGGCCAGGAACAGACCGAAGAGCAGTGCGCCTGCCACCACAATCACGGTGAACAGACCGATCAACACATGATGCGCTCGGGTTTCCATGTCAGACCTCGTTGAGCAATTTGGCGGCGTCCAGCGCCGAGCGGCCGCGCGGGCCGTGGAAGTATTCGTGAATCCACGCGTCGTCGGTTTCCGAGACGACGTCGATGGGTCCTGCGACCAGCACTTTCTTCTGCGCCAGCACCGCCACGCGGTCGGTGATGGTGTAGAGCGTGTCGAGGTCGTGGGTTACCAGAAACACGCTGAGGCCGAGCGCATCGCGCAGGGTCAGGATCAATTGATCGAACTGCGCTGCGCCAATTGGATCGAGGCCGGCAGTGGGTTCATCGAGAAACAGAATGTCCGGATCCAGCGCCAAAGCCCGCGCCAGCGCGGCACGTTTGATCATGCCGCCAGAGAGCGACGCCGGGTATTTGTCAGCCGCCGACAGCGGCAACCCGGCCAGCGCCAGCTTCACCGCCGCCAGGTGCTCGGCGTCGTTGCGGCTGAGGCCGGCGTGTTCGATGAGGGGCAGAGCGACGTTCTCGGTGACCGTCAGCGAGGAGAACAGCGCGCCTTTCTGGAACAGCACGCCAAAACGCCGCTCGACCAGCGAGCGCTCATGCTCGGACAGGCTCGGCAGGTTCTTGCCGAACACTTTGACCATGCCTTCGCTGGGCCGGCGCAACCCGACAATGCTGCGCAACAGCACCGATTTGCCACTGCCGGAGCCGCCGACCACGGCGAGGATTTCGCCTTTGTACAAATCCAGGTCGAGGTTCTCGTGCACGCTCTGGCTGCCGAAGCGATTGCACAGGCCACGGACTTCGATCACCGCCTCCGAGGGCGCGCGGGGTAGACGACTCACCAGCCCATCTCCATGAAGAACAGCGCGGCGACCGCGTCGAGCACGATCACCACGAAAATCGATTGCACCACGGCAGACGTGGTGTGCGCGCCGACCGATTCGGCGCTGCCGCTGACCTTGAAGCCTTCCAGGCAACCAATCGCGGCGATGATGAAGGCGAAGATCGGCGCCTTCACCAAGCCGACCAGAAAGTGCTGAACGCCGATGTCCGACTGCAACAGCGTCAAAAACATCGCCGGCGAGATATCCAGCGACACCGCACAGACCACGCCGCCACCGATGATCCCGCAGAGCATGGCGAGAAACGTCAACATCGGCAGCGCCACCAGCATCGCCAGCACGCGCGGCACCACCAACAGCTCCATCGGGTCGAGGCCGAGGGTGCGGATCGCGTCGATTTCTTCGTTGGCCTTCATCGAGCCGATTTGCGCGGTGAAGGCACTCGCGGTGCGGCCGGCCATCAGGATCGCCGTGAGCAGTACACCGAATTCACGCAGAAACGAGAAGCCCACCAGGTCCACGGTAAAAATCGTCGCGCCGAAACTGGCCAGTACCGTCGCGCCGAGAAACGCCACCACCGCGCCGACCAGAAAGGTCAGCAGCGCCACGATCGGCGCGGCGTCGAGGCCGGTCTGTTCGATGTGCGCGATCATCGGCGTAATGCGCCAGCGCTTGGGCCGGAACAGGCTGCGAGCGATGGTTTCCATGATCAGGCCGACGAAGCCGAGCAATTGCAGGGTGTCTTGCCAAACGGTGTCGACGGCGCGGCCGATGCGCGTGAGCAATTGCACGCTGACGCTGATTTCCGGTTCCTTGATCGGCACGCAGAAGTCGGTCATCGAGCAATACACGGTTTGCAGCAGCGCGCGGTCGGCGGAGGTCAGGGTGCAATCGGGGTGTTCGGCGGATTTGCCGAGGCGCTCGGAACCCAGCAGTTCGACCAGCAACGACGCGCCGGCCGTGTCGAGGGCTCCGAGGCTATTCAGATCAATCGGGGTGTTGGCATCGTACTGGCCGTGGAGCTTTTCGCTCAGTTGCTTGAGCTCGGCGTAATGGGCAAGCGTCCAGTCCCCCGTAACCCGCAGGCGAGCAGGGGTTATCGACGTGTCCAGTTGGGCATTACCGCTGATCGAGCTGCTGGTCATAAGCTCCGTGCTATTCGGCTAAATACGCTGGCATACGTAATAGCACGAACCGGATTACTTTTCTTTGATCGCTGTGCTGTCTGTGATTTCGAAACGCAGCACGCCGATCACCTGACCATCCTCGGTCAGCACCCGCACCTGCCACTTGCCCGCCGGGTTGCCGGGGAAATTCTGTTTGTGCGTCCACGCGCGGTAGCCTTCCTTGCGCCCGCCGTGGATGTCGAGGGCGATGCGGTCGACCTCTTTGCCGTTGAATTGCCAGACGTGGTAAATCCGCTCATCCAGCCCGCGTGGCGCGTTGATCGCAGTGTAGGCGTAGAGCCCGCCGTTGCGGATCTGCTCGGCGCTGACTTCATCGAGGCTGTCACCGGGGGTGCGATCCTGCAGTTGCGTGCTGATCGCCACGTCGGTCATCCACAGTGTCGCCGGCGGTACCCACGACCGCAGTGCCCAACCGACACCGCCAATGCCGACGGTGATGCACAGAATCGCCAGGGCATTACGCACCGTGCGGATCGGGAAGATCGACGCCAGGCTCGGGAACGACAACAGCACGGCAATCCCCAGCGCCCACTTGAAGCTCTGCGCCGTGGTCAGGTGCATGATCACCGGCAACGCGGTGAGCAGGGCGGCGAACAGGGTCAGGGTGTGCAGCGCGAGAAACGCCCAGCGCCGTGGCGCCAGCCATTTGTAATAGAGCGGATCGACGATCGAGATCAGCGCCGCGACGCTGAGCAGGCCGGTGAAGAACAACTGGCCGCTGTTCCACGTCGTGGTGATGAAGAAGAACGGCAGGACGAAAAACAGGCTTTCCTGATGGATCATCTGCGTTGCATAGCGCAGCAGCGGCTGGGGAATCTCGCGTTTGAACACGCGGGTGAAGAGGCCGGTGAGGGTGTTTTCCAGCATCAGCCAGATCCAGCTGAGCAGCATGATCACGGTGATCCAGCTCGCCAGACCCTGCTGACGGTCGACCATGATGAAACTGCCGACCCCGGAGATGAAACCGCCAAGGGCAATGACCCCGGGATAGCGCTTCATCAGTTCGAGAATGCGCTGGATCAGGAGCTGTATTTTCGGCATTTGGGCGGTTCACAACTGAATAGGAAAAACCTCGACAGAGTAGCGCCCGCTGGGCGCTGTGGCGAGGCTGCCGGTCACTTATTCGGTGCATTTCAGGACCTCAAAAGATCGCAGCCTTCGGCAGCTCCTACATTTGGAACGCAATCCCCTGTATGAGCTGCCGCAGGCTGCGATCTTTTGATCTTCAAACCCGCTTGCGGTGCACACGCCAGCCGATCAGGACCAACAACACCAGGCCCAACCCACCTGCACTCAACCACAACACCTGATCATCACTGAGCAACGGCTTCTCGATCCGCAGATACCCCGGCTGCAACAGCAACTCGCGCATGGCCTTGTTCGCGGCTTCCAGGGTCACGCCTTGCAGCTCCCGCGCCGGGTTGGCGAAACGGCCGTCCTCGTAATCGCCGAGGGCGCTCCAGTAATAATCCGCCATCGCACTGTTGCCTTGCACCGCCCAGGCCTGATGGGCTATGGCCGCCTGCTTGATTCGCGCGAACGTGCCAGGATCGAGACCGTTTTTCAGCAGGTCAGCCTTGAGGTCTTCCAGCACTTGTATGGCTTCGTCGACATCGTCGCGATCCAGATCGGCATTCAGGCTCATGAAACCGACACCGCCAAACACTTCACGCTCGGCCCAAGGTCCATACGACAAGCCGTGATTGAGGCGAATCTGTCGGTACAGCGCCCAGTCGAGGTAATCCTTGAGAATGTCGAAGGTCTGATCGTATTGATCATCGATCACCGGTTCCGGCACCAGCCAGTGCAGCTTGGCACTGTCGCCGATAAAGCCACGGGTGAGGGTGCGCTCATGGGCAGCGCTGGTGCTGATGTCCGGCAGTGCACGGTGCTCGCTCGGCTCAACCGCTTCGAGCGCGCCCCAAGTGCGCTCCAGATAAGCCGGCAGCAGTTTGTCGAGTTCACCGACGACGATCAGCGTCATGTTGTTCGGTGCGTACCAGGCCTTGCGCACCTTCTCCAGTTGTTCCTGAGTCAGGTGACCGACCTCGGCGCGTTGCGGGCATTTCAGGCCCAGCTCGACAGCGAGTTGATTGCTCGCAGTGTGGCCGAGATCCTGGCGGTCGAGAAAGCGTTGCAGACGCGTGTAATGGCCGCCGTCCTCGCGCTCGACCACACGTTTGGCCGCATTGATCGCGTTGTCGTCGATGCGCGTTTGCGTCAGCAGGTCGAGCAACAGGTCGAGCACTTTGCGCTGATTTTTCGCTGGGGCCTCGATGACGAACGTGGTGTCGGCATTGCTGGTGAACGCGTTCCAGTCGCCGCCCAGCGCTTGCATGCGCTCTTCCAGCCCCCCTTCGCCAGTGGCATCGATACCGCTGAACAACAAGTGTTCAAGCAGGTGCGGCAGCTCTTTCTCATCGCAATCGAAATCATCGAGGCCGACGCCGACCACCAGCCGGATCGCCACATGCCCACGCTCGGTGCCGGGTTTGAGCAGCAACTGCAAGCCGTTGGGCAGCGCATAGCCTTCGACCTGAAAACGATCCAGGGCAAAGGCGGGCAGAGAACCGAGCAACAGACAGGCGAACAACAGGCAACGCATAACAGGCTTCCATACGGCTGATTTGGAGATCCGTGTCGTCAGTCAGGGACCCATCGCGAGCAGGCTCACTCCTACATTTGGAATGCGTCCCCCTGTAGGAGTGAGCCTGCTCGCGATAGCGGCCTGAAGGCTGAATCAATGTAACTGACTAAACCCAGCTCCAGTCGTTCAAGGCGAATGCGTAATGTCGGCCATATCATCCGACTCCAGCGCCCCGGTATCCGCCGTTTCCAGCACCACATACGCACTGCCGCAAAACAGCGAATTGAGCCGCTTCATGTCGGCAATCAACTCCAGGTGCAGCGAACTGGTCTCGATACTCTGCACGATCTTGCGTTGCAAACGGCTGACATGCGCGTGGGCCAATCGGCGTTCCTGCGCGCGAAAGCGGCGCTTCTCGCGCAACAACTGCCGGGCACTTTCGCGGTCACCACTGAGGAACACCGAAAGGCCCAGGCGCAGGTTAGAGATCAATTGCTGCTGCAATCCCGCCAGATCCTCCAAACCTTCCTCGGAAAACGAGCGGCGCTGCGAGGTCTTCTGCTGCTGGATCTTGCGCAGCATGCGTTCGATCAGGTCGGCAGCCAGTTTGAGGTTGATCGCCAGCTCGATGATCTCCGCCCAGCGCCGACTGTCCTGCTCGCCGAGGTCTTCGCGGGGCATCTGCGCCAGGTACAGCTTGATCGCGCTGTACAGTGATTCGATGTCGTCGGTCAGCCGGCGTATTTCCTGAGTGACGGCAGTCTGCTTGCCGCGCAGCACATCGAGGGTGGCGTCGAGCATGTTCTCCAGCAGATCACCCATGCGCAGGGTTTCCCGCGCGGCGTTGGCCAGCGCCAGACTCGGCGTGACCAGTGCCGTCGCGTCGAGGTGACGCGGCTTGGCCGTACCGTTGACCTCCGGGCGTTCCGGCAGCAACCACGCGCAGAGTCGCGCCATCGGGCCGACGCTCGGCAGCAGAATCAGGCAACGCGCGGTGTTGTAGAGGAGGTGGAAGCCGATGACCATTTCCTGCGGGCTGAAATCGAGGCTGTCGATCCAGTGCACCAGCGGGTCGAGCACCGGGATGATCAGCAACAGGCCGATCAGTTTGTACAACAGGCTACCCAGCGCCACTTGCCGGCCGGCGGCGTTCTGCATGCTGGTGCTCATGAACGCCAGCACGCCGCTGCCGATGTTGGCGCCGATCACCAGACCGATCGCCACCGGCAGACTGATCACACTGGCGCCGGCGAGGGTCGCAGTGAGCAGCACGGCGGCGAGGCTGGAATAGGAAATCATCGCGAACAAGGCGCCAACCAAGGCGTCGAGGAGGATGTCGCCGGTCAGCGAGGCGAAAATCACCTTTACGCCTTGAGCGTGGGTGATTGGCGCAGCAGCCTCAACGATCAATTGCAGCGCGAGAATGATCAGCCCGAGACCGATGGACACCCGGCCCATCTGCCCAAGCCGCGTCTGTTTGCGCGACAGAAAGAAAATCACCCCGAGGAAAATCAGCAGCGGCGACAGCCACGACAGGTCGAACGTCAGCACCCGCGCCATCAGCGCGGTACCGACGTCGGCGCCGAGCATGGTCGCCAGCGCCGGGGTCAGCGCCATCAACCCCTGGCCGACAAATGAAGTGACAAGCATGGCCGTGGCATTGCTGCTCTGCACCATCGCGGTCACGACGATGCCGGCGACAAAGGCGAGCCAGCGCTTGGACATGTTCTGGCCAATCACATGGCGCAGGTTGGTGCCGTACACCCGCAGGATGCCGGTTCGGACGATGTGCGTGCCCCAGATCAGCAGGGCGACGGCGGAAAGCAGATTGAGCAGGGTGAGCATGCAGACCCCCTGTAATAGCAGTGCCTCAGAGAGGCAAGTTGACGGTACCGCGCGGTTTCTACGTTTTTGATACTTAAGCTGTAGTTGGCTAACGGACTGGGCGCCAGCATTGCACAGCTAAAGTGTGGATTGAAACAAAAGTGTCATGAAAATGGGTTCATTCACCCACCCGAATCCGACATGGTTCTGTTTGTTGCCCAAAACAAATGTGGGAGCGAGCTTGCTCGCGAAAGCGGTGGGCCAGCCAACATTTCTGTCGACTGACACGAAGCCTTCGCGAGCAAGCTCGCTCCCACAGGGGGTATTGCGTGCGTCTGGACTACCGGGTTACTGGCCCGGGATGTCCTTGCGCAGTTTCACCGGGTCTTGCTGCTGTTTTTTCTTGGCCATCGCGCCGCGCAACTTGATGTTGATCGCCTCTACCGCCAGCGAGAACGCCATGGCGAAGTAGACGTAGCCCTTCGGCACATGCACGTCGAACGACTCGGCAATCAGCACGGTACCGACCACCAGCAGGAACGACAGCGCCAGCATCTTCAGCGACGGGTGCTTGTCGATGAACTCGCTGATCTTGCCTGACGCCAGCATCATCACCAGCACCGCCACGACAATCGCCGCGACCATCACCGGCACGTGGGACACCATGCCCACGGCAGTGATCACCGAGTCCAGCGAGAAGACGATGTCGATGATCGCGATCTGGATGATGGTGTAGAGGAAGTTGCCGCCCTTGCCGCCGGGGGTATCGTCGCTCTCGTCTTCGCCTTCCAGCGCGTGGTACATCTCTTGCGAGCTCTTCCACAGCAGGAACAGGCCACCGAAGAACAGGATCAGGTCGCGACCGGAAATGCCCTGGCCGAACACTTCGAACAGGTCGGCGGTGAGGCGCATGACCCAGGTGATCGACAGCAGCAACAGGATGCGGGTGATCATGGCCAGGCCAAGACCGAAGATCCGGGTGCGCTGCTGCATGTGTTTGGGCATGCGGCTGACCAGGATCGAAATCATGATGATGTTATCGATGCCGAGGACGATTTCCAGGGCGGTCAGGGTGAAGAAGGCAACCCAGATTTCGGGGTTGGTCAGCCATTCCATGTGTATTCCTTTGAGCGATTGTTAAACCGAAAAAGGTCCGGGCTTCAAACCGCGAAGCCAGGACCCGAAACGGTGAGTCTTGGGCTTATAGAGTGCTGAACACCGGGAAAGTCCCCAACAGCAGTGCAGCAATCAGGATGCAGATACACACCAGGATCGCCCATTTCAGGGTGAAACGCTGGTGATCACCGAAATCAATACCGGCCAGGGCCACCAACAAGTAGGTCGACGGCACCAACGGGCTCAGCAAGTGGACGGGCTGACCGACGATCGAGGCACGGGCCATTTCCACTGCAGTGATCCCGTAGTGGCTGGCGGCTTCGGCCAACACCGGCAACACGCCATAGTAGAACGCATCGTTGGACATGAAGAAGGTGAACGGCATGCTCACCAGCGCCGTGATCACGGCCAGGTACGGGCCGAGGAAATCCGGAATCACTGCCAACAGGCTCTTCGACATCGCATCGACCATGCCGGTGCCGCTCAGGATACCGGTGAAGATACCCGCCGCAAAGATCAGCCCGACCACTGCCAGCACGCTACCGGCGTGAGCCGCGACGCGATCCTTCTGCATCTGCAGGCAAGGGTAGTTGACGATCATGGCGATACTGAACGCGACCATGAACAGCACCGGCAATGGCAGCAGGCCGGCGATCAGGGTGCACATCAGGCCGAAGGTCAACGCGCCGTTGAACCAGATCAACTTCGGACGACGCGCATCCGGGAATTGCGAGACGCTGATTTCGCTGTGGTCGATCTCGTCACCGGCCAGGTGCAGTTCACCGAGACGCGCACGCTCACGTTTACCGTAGAAGTAGGCAATCAGCAGAATCGCAACGACACCGGCAGCCATGGCCGGGATCATCGGCACAAAAATGTCCGACGGGTCGACATGCAACGCACTCGCGGCACGGGCCGTCGGGCCGCCCCACGGCGTCATGTTCATCACGCCGCCGGCGAGAATGATCAGGCCGGCCATGATTCGCGGGCTCATGCCGATGCGGCTGTACAGCGGCAGCATGGCGGCCACGCAGATCATGTAAGTGGTCGCGCCGTCACCATCGAGGGAAACGACGAGCGCCAGTACGGCGGTGCCGACCGAAACCTTCAGCGGGTCGCCCTTGACCAGTTTGAGGATCTTGCGCACGGCCGGGTCGAACAGGCCGGAGTCGATCATCAAGGCGAAATAGAGAATGGCGAACATCAGCATCACGCCAGTTGGCGCGAGCTTGGTGATGCCTTCGAGCATCATCGGACCGATCTTCGGCGCGAAACCACCGAACAGGGCGAAGACAATCGGGATGATGATCAGCGCGATCAGCGCGGACAGGCGCTTGGTCATGATCAGGAACATGAACGTGATGACCATGGCGAAGCCAAGGAAAGTCAGCATGGGAATACTCCAGGCGTAGCGCGGCTAGTTGAGTGAGCGGATCGGGTCGGATCAGCGCAGAACGGGAAGCACGAGACGTACGGGCGGAGTCAGAGCGAGGAGGCGGGCTACAGAGGACATCAGAATCACCATTGTTGTTGTTAATTGGGCCGTTCGTGCGAGGTATCACACGCATTGGCCAACCGGTCTGTTGCCGGAAGTGGAGGCGATCCTAATCGCGGAAGCTTTCAGCTACCTTTCGCTGAAGAAAGCTTTGGGTGAACGGTCAACCGGCCGTCGGATGCGAACCAGAGTCAATGAACACGGGAAAGAGGGCTTTGACCATGAGCGAAATGCAAAGAGGCGGCTGCCATTGCGGACACATTCGTTATCAGTTCAGCGGGGCGTTGCAGGACATCGCCCATTGCCATTGCTCGATTTGCCGAAAGGTCAGCGGCGGGATTGTCACGACGTGGATCACCCTCCCGGCAGCAGATTTCCAATGGCTGGCAGGCACGCCATCGCGTTATGACTCGTCGCAGAGTTGCGCGCGGTACTTCTGTCCGCAGTGCGGCGCGCAACTGGCGTTGGTGACATTGCTCAGTCCCGACAGTATCGACGTGACCATTGCCACACTGGATCACCCGGAACTGGCGCCGGCCGAACGGCATATCTGGACCGACAACCAATTGCCCTGGCTGCATCTGGACGAGCATCTGCCAGGCGAGGCAGAAGAAACGATTTGATCAAAAAATAGACAGATCCAGCGTTCGGATCCCGCCCATCCAGATCGCGTGCTCCGTATGATCGAGCAAGTCATCGCCAGTGTCCGGGTGCAAAAACACCACCAAGCCTTTGCGGTTCAGCGCCAGCCATGGCAGCACATCAGTAATCAACTCGGGGCCGAAGGCCAATTGGCAACTCCAGTCCGGATGCGGCCCGACCGGGCGCTCGTGAACGCGGCCCATCTTCAACGGAAACAGTTGCGCGGCCTGCTCGCACAAGGCGCGCGCCTGCTCGATGGTCTTGGCGTCGAAATAGACATGGGCGTGATAACCCTTGATCGCTTGCATCGGAAAGCCTCTGAATCGGTTCGAACCCTCGGCGTTGCCCGTATGTCACACGCAATACAAGGGATAAGAAAAGGGATCAGCCATGAAAAATGCCGAAACCCCGGCGGTAAAAGTGGTGCTCTATGGTGCCATGAGTAGCCTGGGCAGCGCGTTGATGGCTGAATTGCTGCGTCGTCAGCACGAAGTCATCGCCATTCTCGACGATTTGACCGCACTGGCGCCGCGTCCAGGGTTGCGCACCAAAACGGGCGATTTGTTCGACTCGGAACGGGTCAACCAGAGTGTGGCCGGCAGTTCGGTGGTCATCTGTTTGTTGGATGCGCCGGGGTTGCCGTTCAGTAGCGATCACGTTGAACGGTCCGTTGTGCTGGGACCGGTCGAACAGGTACTGGCCGTCGACGCATTGGTCGATGGGCTGCAAGCGGCCAATGTGTCGCGGTTGTTTCTGGTGGGAGATTTTGCCGTCCTTGATGAGTCGGATGTCGACGATCACCTGCAACGTCATGCTGCCGAAGAAATTCGCGAAGCCGTGCAAAGCAGCCCGCTGCACTGGACGCTTGTCAATGCGCCCCATGGCGTGGCCGGGCTGACCATTGAGCATTTCAGCCAAGTCGGCGGCAATCTGGAGCCAGGTCTGGCTGAACCGCTGGAGCGCTTGAATCGCGTGGCGGTGGGCATTGCTGATGAGCTGCGGTTGAATTTGCATGTGGGCCAGCATGTGAGTTTTGTGGCGGCCAGCGAATAGGCGGCTATACGGCGATGGAAGGCAACGCGAGTCCATTGAGGGATTTTGCGCTGCTCGCCTGTTCCGCCATCAGCCAATCGACAAACTGTTGAATCAACGCACTCCGCCGTTTGCGTTGCGGCAGCACTACGTAATAACCAAGGCGCGACAGGGTCGTTTCGGCAATGGGTCGGCACAGCAACCCCTGACTCAGCAAGTTATCCACAAGGTGCCGCCAGCCAATCGCCACGCCTTGGCCGCCTATCGCCGCTTGGATCAACAGCGTGTAATTGTCGAAGCGCAGTTGCCCCGGCGCTGGTGGCGTGGTGATGCCCAACTCGCGGAACAGACCACTCCAGTCAAACCAGTTGCTGCTGTTTTCCCCGCGCAGATGCAGCAATGGAAACTCCAGCAACGCCTGAGCCGGCAAGGGCAGGGCGCGCTCCTTGAGCAATTGTGGACTGCACACCGGGAACACTTCTTCACTAAACAACCAATGACTTTCGCCCTGCTTGAAACGCCCGTCGCCAAACAGGATCGCCACGTCGATATCGGTACGCAGCATGTTGTGGTTGCGTTCACTGGTCACCAGGCTGACGTCGACCTGCGGATTGGCCTCATGAAAACGATGCAGACGAGGCATCAGCCAATAAGCAGCGAAGGCAAAATCGGTGGCAACTTGCAGAACCTCATGTTGCTGTTGTGCGCTGATCGCGCTCAATCCAGCGTCGATATTCTGCAAACCTAGCGTAACTTGCTCGAACAGGATCGCGCCAACCTCGGTCAATTCAATCCCACGATAGATGCGATCAAATAGCCGCGTGCCAAGCTGGTCTTCCAGCCGTTTGATCTGCTGACTGATCGCTGGTTGCGTGGTGCCCAGTTCAACCGCTGCCGCGGTAAAACTGCGCTGGCGAGCGGCCGCCTCAAAGGCGCGCAACAGGTCGAGGGACAGATCACCCAAGGCTTCATACATAAGCTGTGCTTATCCTAGTCATTGCCCGGCGCGGGCTTTACCCGACAGAGCATGGACTCCATGCTCGATCGCAGCAAAGTCGCATAAATATTCACTATGGAATGCCGCGATCACATGAAGCGCAAGAATATTCTTTTTATCATGGCCGATCAGATGGCCGCGCCAATGTTGCCTTTCTACGGCCCTTCGCCGATCAAACTGCCGAATCTTTCCCGCCTCGCCGCCCAAGGCGTGGTGTTCGACGCCGCTTACTGCAACAGCCCGTTGTGCGCGCCGTCGCGGTTTACCCTGGTCAGCGGCCAGTTGCCGAGCAAGATCGGCGCCTATGACAACGCTGCCGACTTCCCTGCCGATGTTCCCACCTACGCTCACTACCTGCGCCGCCTCGGCTACCGCACCGCACTGTCCGGCAAGATGCACTTCTGCGGCCCGGATCAATTGCACGGCTATGAAGAGCGTCTGACCAGCGATATCTACCCGGCCGATTACGGTTGGGCGGTGAACTGGGACGAGCCGGACGTGCGTCCGACCTGGTATCACAATATGTCTTCGGTGCTGCAGGCCGGTCCGTGTGTGCGCACCAACCAGCTCGATTTCGACGAAGAGGTGGTGTTCAAGGCGCAGCAATACCTGTTCGATCACATTCGCGAGGATGGCGACCAGCCATTCTGCCTGACCGTATCGATGACTCACCCACACGATCCGTACACCATTCCCAAGGCGTTCTGGGATTTGTACGACGATGCCGATATCCCGCTTCCGACAACCCCGGATCAACACGAACTCGATCCGCACTCGCAGCGCCTGCTCAAGGTTTACGACCTGTGGGATAAGCCACTGCCTGTGGATAAGATTCGCGATGCGCGCCGTGCGTACTTCGGTGCATGCAGCTATATCGACGCCAACGTCGGCAAACTTCTGCAAACCCTCGAAGAAACCGGACTGATCGACGACACCATTATTGTCTTCTCCGGTGACCACGGCGACATGCTCGGCGAAAAGGGTCTCTGGTACAAAATGCATTGGTACGAAATGGCGGCCCGCGTGCCCCTGTTGATAAGTGCTCCAGGCCAATTCACTGCCGGGCGCGTCAGCGCTGCTGTATCGACCGCTGACCTATTGCCAACCTTTGTTGAACTGGCTGGCGGCATCCTGGAGCCGGGCCTGCCTCTGGATGGCCGGTCTCTGGTGTCGCATCTGCAAGGGCAGGGTGGTCATGACGAGGTGTTCGGCGAATACATGGCCGAAGGCACCGTCAGCCCATTAATGATGATCCGTCGCGGCGCCTACAAATTTATCTACAGTGAAAGCGACCCTTGCCTACTCTTCGACGTAGACAACGATCCGCGTGAACGGGAAGAACTCAGCCATTCGCCGCAGCATCGCCCGCTATTCGACGATTTTCTCGCCGAAGCGCGAGCCAAGTGGGACATTCCGGCCATCCACCGCGACGTCCTCGCCAGCCAGCGCCGCCGCCGTTTTGTTGCCGACGCACTGACCATCGGCAAGCTGAAGAGCTGGGATCACCAGCCACTGGTGGACGCCAGTCAGCAGTACATGCGCAACCACATCGACCTCGATGATCTGGAGCGCAAAGCCCGTTATCCACAACCCTGCCAAAACCAATAATGTTAAGGGGAAGTCCATGCGTAAGTTATCCACAGCAGTGACCGTCGGCCTGCTCGCGCTGAGCAGCGCTTCGGCGTTCGCCGAGCAAAGTTGCGACACGGTGAAGATGGCCGACCCGGGCTGGAGCGACATCGCCGCGACCAATGCGATCACCGGGTTTCTGCTGGACGGCATGGGCTATAAGGCCAAGGTCGACACCCTCGCGGTGCCGATTACTTTTGGCGGGTTGAAGGATGGCCAGGTGGATGTCTTCCTCGGTAACTGGATGCCGGCGCAGCAGGGCTTCTACGACAAGTTCGTCGCCACCGGCGATGTCACGCAGCTGGCGAAGAACCTCGACGGCACTGAGTTCACCCTCGCCGTCCCTGACTATGTGTGGGACGCGGGTGTGCATAACTTTGCCGACCTGAACAAATACGCCGACAAGTTCGACAAGAAGATCTACGGCATCGGCTCCGGCGCGCCAGCGAATATCTCGCTGCAGGAGATCATCAAGAAGAACGACTTCGACATGGGCCAGTGGAAGCTGATCGAGTCCAGCGAACAGGCGATGCTGGCGGAAGTGTCGCGGGCGGTGAAGAAACAGAAATTCGTCACCTTCCTCGGCTGGACGCCGCATCCGATGAACGTGCAGTTGAAGATGCATTACCTGAAGGGTGGCGAGAAGTACTTTGGCGACACCGGCAGCGTGTTTACGCTGACGCGCAAGGGTTACGCCGAGGCGTGTCCGAATGTGGGTAAATTGCTGACTAATCTTTCGTTCACGCAGGAGATGGAGAACAGCATCATGGCTGAGGTGGTGAACAAGAAGGTCACTAATGCCGAGGCGTCGAAGGCGTGGATCAAGGCGAATCCGGCGGTATTGGATAAGTGGCTCGATGGCGTGAAGACCGTAGATGGCAAGGATGCGTTGCCAGCGGTGAAAGCGAAGCTTTGATCGTGGGGTTGCTGGATTTGTGCTCGGCTTGAGATTTTTGCCCCCTCACCCCAGCCCTCTCCCCCCGGGGGCGAGGGGGAAAGGGAGCCGATCTTTATGCTGTTCAGAACCTGAGTTCGACTGGATATCTCAGGTCGGCGTACCTCCCTCATTGACCACGGTCAGTTCCCTCTCCCTCCGGGAGAGGGCTAGGGTGAGGGCCCTTTCCCTGACACCCTGATAACCTTGAATAAAACCCCAACCGCGAGGACCCATGGCCTTCCCCAGCCGCCACTCTCTCTTCCCCTTCCTCACCTGGCTACCGCGGCAAACCCGCGCCAGCGTCGGACGGGATCTGATCGTCGGCCTCAGCGGTGCGATTCTCGCCTTACCCCAATCGATTGCCTACGCGCTGATCGCCGGGCTCCCACCTGAATATGGCCTCTACGCTGCGATCATCCCGGTGTTGATCGCCTGCTTGTGGGGGTCATCGTGGCATCTGATCTGCGGCCCGACGGCGGCGATTTCGATTGTGCTGTACGCCAGCGTCAGTCCCTTGGCCGTGCCAGCCTCGCAGGACTACATCACCCTGATCTTGTTGCTGACCTTTCTTGCCGGGATTTTCCAATGGCTGCTCGGCCTGCTGCGTTTCGGTGCGCTGGTGAACTTCGTTTCGCATTCGGTGGTGCTGGGGTTCACCCTCGGCGCGGCGGTGGTGATAGCCATCGGGCAATTGCCGAATCTGCTGGGCCTGGAATTGCCGGCCAAAGCCACGGCGCTGGCGAGTCTGATGGATTTGCTGCAACACCTAAGGGCTGTGGATAAACCTTCGCTGGTGCTCGGCGTGGCCACGGTGGTGGTCGGCATCGTCCTGAAACAATTGCTGCCGCGCTGGCCGACGCTATTGATAACCCTCGTATTGGCCAGTCTGCTGGTATGGCGGTGGCCGGCGATGTTCGGCCACGTGCATCTGGTCAGCGCGTTTATCGGACGGTTGCCGCCGTTCAGTGCGTTGCCGCTGGATCTGGATTTGATCCTGCGCCTGCTGCCGAGCGCCGTGGCGGTGGGCATGCTCGGGCTGGTCACCAGTCTTTCGATCGCACGCTCGATTTCCGCACGTTCGCAGCAATTGCTCGATGCCAATCAGGAAGTCCGCGCGCAGGGTCTGTCGAATATCGTCGGCGCGTTTTTTTCCGGATCATTGTCGGCAGGCTCGTTTACTCGCTCGGGACTGAGTTATGAGGCGGGCGCCTGCTCGCCGCTGGCCGGGATTTTTTCGGCGATCTGGGTGGCGTTGTTTGCGATTTTCGGCGCCGGGCTGATTGCGCACATACCGATCCCGGCGATGGCCGGGAGCATTCTGCTGATCGCTTGGGGCTTGGTGGATCATCGCGGCATTCGCTCATTGCTGCGAGTCAGTCGGGCCGAGTTCGTGGTCATGGCCCTGACGTGTCTGGCAACGTTGCTGCTGGAGTTGCAGACGGCGATTTATGCCGGCGTGCTGGCCTCGCTGTTCTTCTACCTCAAGCGCACCTCGCAACCGCGTGTGCAGCATTGGCGCGATGGTGAGGACGATGTGTTGCGCGTCGGTGGTTCGATCTTTTTCGGTGCCAGCCATTACCTTCAGGTGCGCCTGCAACGGATGCACGGCGCGCGGGTGGTGATCGAGGCGCAGCAGATCAACTTCATCGATTATTCGGGCGTGGAGATGCTGCATCAGGAGGCGCGGCGGTTGTTGCGCCAGAATCGCAGTTTGACCTTGCGCCGAGCGCGGCCGCAGGTGGTGGAGGAGTTGCGCAAGCTTGAAGGGCCGGAGAAATGTCCGATCCGGTTTGAGGATTGATCTGAAACCGGTGTCGACTTCAATCGCTGGCAAGCCAGCTCCCACAGGGATTTAGGTGATCCTTGTGGGAGCTGGCTTGCCAGCGATGCTTTTAAAGGGCCAGTAGGCGGCGCAGTTCGGCCAGTACTGGCGCCGTGTCGGGACGCACACCGCGCCACAAAAAGAACGCCTCAGCCGCTTGCTCCGCCAGCATCCCCAAGCCATCCATCGACACCGTCGCGCCGTGCTCACTGGCCCAACGGCAGAACGCCGTCGGCTCTTTGCCGTACATCATGTCGTAGCACAGGGTCTTGCCCGGTTCGATCAAGCTAGGCGCAATCGGCGGCACATCGCCGGTCAGGCTGGCCGATGTGGCGTTGATGATCACGTCCACCGGCTCGCGCAACCAGTCGAAACCACTGGCCGACACCGGTCCCAGATCGCAGAACAACTCCGCCAGCAACTCAGCCTTGTCCACCGTGCGATTGGCGATGATCACCGACGCGGGCTTTTCCGCCAGCAACGGCTCCAACGCCCCACGCACCGCGCCACCGGCACCGAGCAGCAGGATGCGTTTGCCGGTCAGGCTGAAGCCGGCATTCACCGACAGATCACGCACCAGTCCGGCGCCGTCGGTGTTGTCACCGAGCAGCGAGCCGTTCGCCAGTTTGCTCAAGGTATTCACCGCACCGGCCCTTTGTGCGCGGGCGGTCAGGCTGTTGGCCAGACGATAAGCGTCTTCCTTGAACGGCACAGTAACGTTGGCACCGCGACCTTCCTGGAAAAACGCCGTGGCGCAGCCAGCGAAATCATCAAGCGGCGCCAGCAGGGTGCTGTAGTCGAGGCTCTGACCAGTCTGCTCGGCGAACAGTTGGTGAATCATCGGCGATTTGCTGTGGCCGATCGGGTTACCGAAAACGACGTAACGATCCATCAGAAATCCTCAGTTCTGGGCCAGCCAGTCGCGATCTTGCAAAAAGTACTCGGTCAGGCGTGCTTCTTCGCTGCCAGGCGCAGCCTTCCAGTCATAGCCCCAGCGCACTTGCGGTGGCAGCGACATCAGGATCGATTCGGTTCGCCCGCCCGATTGCAGGCCGAACAGCGTGCCACGGTCGTAAACCAGGTTGAACTCGACGTAACGGCCACGGCGGAATTCCTGGAACTCACGCTGCTGAGCGGTGAACGCATCGTTTTTGCGCCGCTGCACAATCGGCAGATACGCATCGATGTAGGCGTCGCCGATTGCGCGCATGAAAGCGAAGCTGGTGTCGAAGTCCCACTCGTTCAAGTCATCGAAAAACAGGCCGCCGATGCCGCGCGGCTCGTGGCGATGCTTGATGTGGAAGTAGGTGTCGCACCAGGCCTTGTAGCGCGGATAAACGTCCGACCCGAATGGCGCGCAGGCCTGCTCGGCAACGCGGTGCCAGTGGATGCAGTCTTCTTCATTGCCGTAGTACGGGGTCAGGTCGAAGCCGCCGCCGAACCACCAGACCGGCTCTTCACCTTCCTTCTCGGCAATGAAAAAGCGCACGTTGGCGTGAGACGTCGGCACATGCGGGTTGTGCGGGTGGATCACCAGCGACACGCCAAGCGCTTCGAAACCGCGACCGGCCAATTCCGGGCGATGGGCGCTGGCTGAAGGCGGCAGGCCGCTACCAAAGACGTGGGAAAAGTTGACGCCGCCCTTTTCGATCAGCGTGCCGTTCTCGATCACGCGGGTGCGACCGCCACCGCCGGCGGGCCGGGTCCAGGCGTCTTCGACGAAGCGCGTGCCGCCGTCCTCGGTTTCGAGAGCCGCGCAGATGCGGTCTTGCAGGTCGAGCAGATAGGCCTTTACGGCGTCGGTGCGGGTCGTCATGGCTTCACCTTGAATCGGGCGGCGCCCCGCAGGCGGGCGCCGCAAATGGGCGCGTAGCATACCACCGCAGACTGGCGCGCCGCAGTTGACGAAGATCAAGCATGGGAGTTGGATAGGGGGCTCACAAAAGACCCAAGGAGAGCAGGCAAATGGCAAAGCGTATCCAGTTCCGCGCCCACGGCGGCCCCGAAGTGCTCGAATATGTTGACTACGAACCCGCCGCGCCCGGCCCGACGCAGGTGCGCGTGGCCAACAAGGCCATCGGCCTGAACTTCATCGATACCTATTTCCGCAGCGGCCTGTATGCGCCGCCAGCCTTGCCGTCCGGCCTGGGCGCTGAAGGTGCCGGCATCGTCGATGCCGTGGGCAGCAACGTCACCCGCTTCAAGGTCGGTGATCGCGTCGCCTATGGCAGCGGCCCGTTGGGCGCTTACAGCGAATTGCACGTGCTGCCCCAAGACAATCTGGTGCACCTGCCCGACGAAATCAGTTTCGAAACGGCTGCCGGGGTCATGCTCAAAGGCCTGACCGTGCAATACCTGCTGCGCCAGACCTATGAGCTCAAGGGTGGCGAAACCATTCTGTTCCACGCAGCGGCCGGGGGCGTCGGTTCGCTGGCCTGCCAATGGGCCAAGGCATTGGGCGTGAAGCTGATCGGCACCGTCAGTTCCAAAGAGAAAGCCGAACTGGCCAAGGCGAATGGTGCGTGGGCGACGATCGATTACAGCCACGAAAACGTCGCCCAGCGCGTGCTGGAATTGACCGATGGCAAGAAAGTCCCGGTGGTCTATGACGGCGTCGGCAAGGACACCTGGCTGACTTCGCTCGACAGCGTGTCGCCGCGTGGGCTGGTGGTGAGCTTCGGTAATGCCTCCGGTGCGGTGGACGGTGTGAATCTGGGGATTCTCTCCGCCAAAGGTTCGCTGTATGTGACCCGACCTACGCTGGCGACCTACGCCAACAACGCCGAGAACCTGCAGCGGATGGCCGATGAATTGTTCGAGATGATCATCAGCGGCAAGTTGAAGGTGGATATCAGCCAGCGTTATCCACTGGCTGATGCGGCGAAGGCGCAAACCGAACTGTCAGCGCGACGCACCACCGGCTCCACCGTTCTGCTGCCCTGATACCTCCCGGCATCCGGCCAGTCAGGGTTTCACAGCCATGACTGGCAGGACGCTTCTGCCGCGTTCAGAACCTCGGCGGATGACTCGCCGACGGTTTTTGCGCCCAGTGGCCGACAGTCGTGTGGTCAGGCTGTTGAACCGCTGCGAGGATTTGCCGCCACTCGGCTGACAACACCCAGTAATCACCGCGTGCGCGATGTTCAATCTGCAAGGGATTGGAGGCGACCGGCATCAGACCGAAACGCTGGTACAGACGCAGCTGCGATGCCCTGCACAACGCTGTGACACCTTGATAGCCCTGTTTTATCGCCCACTCGGCAGCGGCCGCCAGCAGACTGTTGACGGCAATGGGCTGTTGGCTGGGCACCTGCGAGATCAAGCGACTGAGTTCGACATGGCGTGACAACGCCACCGTGGGCGAAACATGTTGCCGCGCCAACGATGCCCACTCGAACGGCGCCGGAGTGGCCCTCAATACCGCCAGCAGCTGTTCGTGCCGATACAGCAGAAAGTGGGTACTGCGCGACCTTGTCGCCAGTTGCGTTTCGAGCATCCGCGCCCTGGACGTCAGCATGTAATGCTGCAGCCGAAGCCGAAATTGCCGATCGATAAACCGATCGAACACTTGGGTATCCGACCCCGCTTCAAGCATCACGATACGACAGCCCTCATGATGACTGTTCAACGTCACCTGAAGCGTCTGCAGGTAATCCTTGAGTTGCAAATCCGTAGTGTCCATTCTTTCTCCGCAGACCTTAACTTATCGAAGTGTTCCGAGTGCAGGGAAAGGATGGTTGCTTTTGGCGATACCGCCACGAAACGAGGTCTGAGAATCAGGTGGGAAAATTCAGTTAATCCCGGCCGTTGGCGACTTTTCCGACGCAACAAGCAGCATCATTGCAGGATAAATCGCAGGCATGCGTAGTACTCCTCGCCGTCGAGGCGAGGAGTACTCACGTTACAAATTATCGACGCTGGATCAGTCGGGACGAATGACTTTGCCGGTCGCCAGATCACGGATCACGCTGGGGTTCTTGCGTCCACCCAGTTGCCCACCCAGTATCAGATCGATCTGCCCACGGAAATATTGCTCGACACGCAATCGCGTGCGCGCCGCCGGGCGACCCTGGGGGTTGGCCGAGGTCGAAATCAAAGGCCCGACCATCGAGCACAGATCGCGCACTTGCGGATGATCACTGACCCGCAACGCCACGGTGTCGTGCACGCCGGTCACCCACTCCGGCAACAAGCCCTGATGCGGCACCAGCCATGTGTTCGGCCCTGGCCAGGTGCTGGCCATACGATCGATCCATTCTTGCGGGAAGTCTTCGAACAGGAAGTCGAACTGGCGAATGTTGTCGGCAACCAGAATCAGCCCTTTGACCACCGAACGATTCTTGATCGCCAGCAACCGATCCACGGCCTCTTCGTTCCACGGGTCGCAACCCAGCCCCCAGACGGCTTCGGTTGGATAGGCAATCACCGCCCCGGCGCGAATCTCTCGTGCGGCTTGTTGCACACGCCAACTGTTGACCATGAAAAAACTCTCCGCAATCAGGTTTCGCGCAGTTTACCGATCTTCCTTGTAAAACCTAGCGTGTCCTGGCCAACCAGCGACCGTTTTCGCATACCGCGCGGCCATCCATTTCCAGTTCGGTAAGGGCTGCCAGCACTTTCGGTAACGCCCAACCGCTACTGTCGGCCAATCCTTCGCTGGTGTGCGGCGCGGCGTGCAGCAATATGAGCAATGGATGATCGACTTTCGCGGTGTCTGCGGACAACGGCAAATGCTGCCAGCCACGCAGGGCTTCGAGGATGTGCTCGATGGTTTCCACCAACACCGCACCGTCGCGAATCAATTGGTGACAACCGCGCGCGCCAGGGTGATGAATCGAACCGGGAATCGCATACACCTCGCGTCCCTGTTCGGCTGCCAGCCGCGCAGTGATCAATGAACCGCTGGCAACGCTGGCCTCGACCACCAGCACTCCCAGAGACAATCCGCTGATGATCCGGTTACGACGCGGGAAGTTGCTCGCCGTCGGCCCGGTATCCAGCGGAAACTCCGAAAGCACCGCGCTGCCGGACGCAATCATCGCGTCAGCCAAGCGTCGATTGCGTTGTGGATAAAAATTTTCCAGCCCGGTACCCAACACACCGACGGTCAAGCCACCGACATCCAGTGCCGCCTGATGCGCAGCGGCATCAATGCCCAGCGCCAAGCCACTGGTGATGACAAAACCAGCCCCGGCAAGGCAGCGCGAAAACGCTGCCGCGGTATCCATTCCCGGGCGCGAAGCGCGGCGGCTGCCGACCATCGCCAGTTGCGGTTTCTCCAGAATCAGCGGGTCGCCAGCGACAAACAGCAACGGCGGTGGATCCGGAATTTGCGCCAGCAGCGCCGGGTAATCCGGTTGATCCCACATCAGTAAATGATGCTCCGGACGCTCTAGCCAGCGCATTGCGTGGCTGGCGCCATCGCGCACTTCAGGGCAACGACGCGCTTCGGCACTCGTTGCTGGCAAGCCCAACGAGCGCCAGGCACTGGCCGGAGCGCTGATGGCTTTGGAGGCCGAGCCGAAAGCTTCAAGCAATTTGGCGAAGCGCTTCGGGCCGACATCCGGCAAGCGGTGCAGGCGCAGACGCGCTTCCAGTTCCGCCGGCGAAACCGGCGTACAGACAGGCAACATGATGGATCATCCTTGATCGTTACAAGCCCCGAACCATTCGGAACAAGCTGTGGATAACTCTGTTGGTAACTTGTGAAGCAAGCTTACGGATTTCGCACCTTGTCGAGCACCGCCAGCGAGCGTGAAGCGTTGAGAACGAGGCCGTAGCTGAGTTTGTCGTAGGTGCGGAACACCATCAGCAACCCGGCGCGTTCGTCGGGAATTTTCAGTGGCTGGCCGGTAATGCGGTCACGCACGGTTTCGCCGGTTTTCATCACCACCAAAACGTTACCTTCGGCGAGACCATCGCGCTTGCCTTTGTTCAACGTGACCACGTCCATCACACCAATCTGGGTAACACCGCGCGGAACATCGATGATCACGCCGTTGATGTTGGTCGTTGGCGCGCTGGGCATGAAGGTCGAATTGATCGAACGCTCTTCGCCGCTGAACAAGCGGTCGCCGAGGCGCACTTCCTGCGTGGTGCGTTGCAGGGCGAGGGTGGCGACGTCGCCTTCGGTGGCGACAATTTCACCGCCACCGATATCGTCGGCGTTGATCCCCAGAAACTCCTTGGTCTGCGGATCGGTGTAGACCTTGCCCTGGCGGAAGATGCCGTAGACCGGCTGATCCGGATCAAAATGACCACGCGCGAAGATCCGGTCACCGGTGCCGCTGAGCACACGTTCGGCATCGCCGGCGACGATGTACGGTGCCTTGTCGAAATCCTCGACCTTGTCGACGATGCGGTTACTCAGCAGAAAGCTATTGATGGATTTCAGCGGAATGCTCGGTATCGCCTCGGCCACCGGGCTGGTGCGTATCCGTGGCGAGAGCTTGATGGTGCCGCGCGATTCACCGCGATTGAGCATCAGGCGTGGCTGGCCGTTGACGTAGCTGAGCGTCAGCGTGTCGCCGGGATAGATCAGGTTGGGGTTTTCGATTTGCGGATTGGCCCGCCACAGTTGTGGCCACTGCCAGGGCTCGCGCAGGTATTTGCCGGAAATGTCCCAGAGCGTGTCCCCCGAAACCACCGTGTATTGCTGTGGAAAACCATCCCTGAGTTGCACTTGCCCCTGTGCCACGCCGGCCGAAGCCAACAGCAGCAGGGCGAGTAGTGTTTTCCTCATGCAGTGAATCCCTTTATCATGTGCATTCGCGTGAACCGTCAGAGCCCCCGTGGCTCGCTTGTGCAAAATGCACAAGCTACGCTTCACAACGGTAGCCTGCATCTTCGGACCTGCCAGGCCATCGCCCGACTTTACTCAACGTGTGCAGCAATCAAAGCCTATGGCCATTTTAAACATCCTCGAATTCCCGGACCCGCGTCTGCGCACTATCGCCAAGCCTGTGGCTGTAGTGGACGACGAAGTGCGTCAGTTGGTCGATGACATGTTTGAAACAATGTATGAAGCGCCGGGCATCGGCCTTGCCGCGACCCAGGTCAACGTGCACAAACGTATCGTCGTGATGGACCTTTCCGAAGACCGCACCGAACCCCGGGTGTTCATCAACCCCGAGTTCGAATCGCTGACCGAAGAAATGGAGCAATATCAGGAAGGCTGCCTGTCGGTGCCGGGTTTCTACGAAAACGTCGATCGCCCGCAAAAGGTCAGGATCAAGGCGCTGGACCGCGACGGCAAGCCCTATGAACTGATCGCCGAAGGCCTGCTCGCGGTGTGCATCCAGCACGAATGCGACCACCTCAACGGCAAATTGTTCGTCGATTACCTGTCCACGCTCAAACGCGACCGGATCAAGAAGAAACTGGAAAAGCAGCACCGCCAGAACGCTTGATGCCCCTCCTTCAAAGGCTTGCTGCGGCAAGCCTTTTTCTTTTTAAGAGATTCCCTTCATGACTGAGCCACTGCGCATCGTTTTTGCCGGCACCCCGGAATTCGCCGCCGAACACCTCAAGGCCCTGCTGAGCAGCCCTTACGAGATCGTTGCGGTCTACACCCAACCGGATCGTCCGGCCGGTCGCGGGCAAAAACTGATGCCGAGCCCGGTCAAACAGCTCGCGCTGGAAAACAATATCCAGGTGTTGCAGCCGCCGACGTTGCGCAACGCCGATGCACAGGCTGAACTGGCCGCGCTGAAGCCGGACTTGCTGGTGGTGGTCGCCTACGGCCTGATTCTGCCGCAAGTGGTGCTGGATATTCCGCGTCTGGGTTGTATCAACAGTCACGCGTCGTTGCTGCCACGCTGGCGCGGTGCGGCGCCGATTCAACGCGCCGTGGAACATGGTGATGCTGAAAGCGGCGTAACCGTGATGCGCATGGAAGCCGGACTCGACACAGGGCCGATGCTGCTCAAGGTCGTCACGCCGATCACCCGTGAAGACACAGGCGGCAGCCTGCATGATCGTCTCGCCGAGATGGGCCCGCCGGCCGTAGTGCAAGCGATTGCCGGTCTGGCCGCAGGCACGCTGGAAGGCGAAGTGCAGAACGATGAGCTCGCCACCTACGCGCACAAACTCAACAAGGATGAAGCACGCATCGACTGGAGCCGTCCGGCGGTTGAGCTGGAGCGACTGGTGCGCGCCTTCAACCCATGGCCGATCACCCACAGCACACTTAACGGTGAAGCACTGAAAGTGCTGGCGGCGACAGTCGCCGACGGCAAAGGCGCGCCGGGTGAAATCCTCAGCGCCAGCAAGGACGGCCTGATCGTCGCCTGCGGCGAACAAGCGCTGTGCCTGACCCGTCTGCAATTGCCCGGCGGCAAAGCGCTGAACTTCAGCGACCTGTTCAACAGCCGTCGTGAGAAGTTCGCCGTCGGCACCGTGCTCGGCGCAGCGGTGGACGCGCAATGAACCCGCGTCTGGCCGCCGCCAAGGCACTCGCAGCCGTCCTCAGCGGCAAAGCTTCGTTGAACAGCTCACTGCCCACGCAACTGGACAAGGTCGAAGATCGCGATCGCGGTTTCACCCAGGATCTGGCCTTCGGCACCGCGCGCTGGCAGCCACGTCTTTCGGCACTGGCCGAGAAGCTGCTGCAGAAACCGTTCAAGGCTGCTGACGCCGATGTCGAAGCGCTGCTGCTGGTCGGTCTCTACCAATTGCTCTACACCCGCGTGCCAGCCCACGCTGCCATCGGCGAAACCGTCGGTTGCGCCGACAAGCTGAAAAAACCCTGGGCCAAGGGCCTGCTCAACGCCGTGTTGCGCAACGCCCAGCGCGAAAGCGAAACGATTTTCGCCGAACTGGAACGTGATCCGGTGGTGCGCACTGCTCACCCGCGCTGGTTGCAAAAATCCCTCAAGGCGTTCTGGCCTGAGCAGTGGGAAGCCATCTGCGCAGCGAACAACGCGCATCCGCCGATGATCCTGCGGGTTAATCGCCGCCATCACAGCCGCGACGCTTACCTTGATCTGCTGACCGAGGCGGGCATTGCCGCAACGCCCTGCGTTTACAGCCGCGACGGCATCATCCTCGAAGCCGCTGCCGACGTGCGCAGCCTGCCGGGTTTCGCCGAAGGCTGGGTCAGCGTGCAGGATGAAGCCGCGCAACTGGCCGCCGACCTGCTCGATCTGGCGCCGGGCCAACGCGTGCTTGACGCCTGTTGCGCGCCCGGCGGCAAGACCTGCCACATCCTCGAAGCCGAATCGGCGCTGGCCGGCGTGGTGGCGGTGGACCTCGAAGCCAAGCGTCTGGTGCGCGTGAAGGAAAACCTTGAACGCCTCGGCCTCAATGCCGAACTGATCGCCGCCGACGGGCGCGACACCGAGAAATGGTGGGACGGCAAACCGTTCCAGCGCATCCTGCTCGACGCGCCGTGTTCGGCCACTGGCGTGATTCGCCGCCACCCGGACATCAAGCTGACCCGTCAGCCGGACGACATCGTCGCCCTCGCGCAATTGCAAGGCGAGTTGCTCGACGCCATGTGGAAAACCCTCGAGGTCGGCGGCATCCTGCTTTACGCCACCTGCTCGACCCTGCCGACCGAAAACACCGAAGTCATCGCCGCGTTCCTTGAGCGCACGCCCGGCGCTCGCGAACTGGATCTGGCCACCACGGCGGGAATCAAACAGCCCCATGGTCGCCAACTGCTGGCCCAGCAGGGCGGGCATGACGGGTTCTACTACGCCAAGCTGATCAAGATCGCTGCCGCGCGCGGCTAAACGGATTCAATGGAGTGACTGGATGAAAATCATCATCCTCGGTGCGGGACAGGTCGGCGGTTCGCTGGCCGAGCATTTGGCCAGCGAGGCCAACGACATCACCGTGGTCGATACCGACGGCGAGCGCCTGCGCGACCTCGGCGACCGCCTCGACATCCGCACCGTGCAGGGCCGTGGCTCGCTGCCATCGGTGCTGCGTCAGGCCGGTGCCGACGACGCCGACATGCTGGTCGCGGTAACCAACAGCGACGAAACCAACATGGTCGCCTGCCAGGTCGCCCACACGCTGTTCCACACCCCGACCAAAATCGCCCGGGTGCGCGAAGCGTCCTACCTCAATCGCGAGGAACAACTGTTCCAGAACGAAGCGATTCCGGTCGATGTGTTGATCAGCCCCGAGCAAGTGGTGACCAACTACATCAAACGCCTGATCCAGCATCCCGGCGCTTTGCAGGTGATCGATTTCGCCGAAGGCGCGGCGCAACTGGTGGCGGTACGGGCCTATTACGGCGGCCCGCTGGTGGGTCAGCAACTGCGGCAGTTGCGCGAACACATGCCGAATGTCGAGACCCGCGTTGCGGCGATTTTCCGCCGTGACCGACCGATCCTGCCGCAGGGCGATACAGTGATTGAGGCCGATGACGAAGTCTTCTTCATCGCCGCTCGCGAGAACATTCGTGCGGTGATGAGCGAAATGCGCCGTCTCGACGAAACCTACAAACGCATCGTCATCGCTGGCGGCGGGCAGATCGGTGAACGGCTGGCCGAAGCCATCGAAAGCCGTTATCAGGTGAAGATCATCGAGATGAACCCGGCGCGTTGCCGTTATCTTTCCGACACCCTCGACAGCACCGTGGTCTTGCAGGGCAGCGCGTCCGACCGCGATTTGCTGCTGGAAGAGAATATTGCCGATGCCGACATCTTCCTCGCGCTGACCAACGATGACGAAGCCAACATCATGTCGTCGCTGCTGGCCAAACGTCTGGGGGCGAAGAAGGTCATGACGATCATCAACAACCCGGCCTACGTCGACCTGATTCAGGGCGGCGACATCGATATCGCCATCAGCCCGCAACTGGCGACCATCGGCACCCTGCTGGCCCACGTGCGCCGTGGCGACATCGTCAGCGTGCACTCATTGCGTCGCGGTGCGGCGGAAGCGATCGAGGCGATTGCTCATGGTGATGCGAAGTCGAGCAAGGTCATCGGCAAGCCTATCGAAAAGATCGGACTGCCACCGGGCACCACGATCGGTGCGGTAATCCGCAACGAACAAGTGATCATCGCCCACGACGACACGGTGATCGAAGCGGGCGACCATGTGATTTTGTTCCTTGTGGATAAAAAGCATATTCGCGATGTGGAGAAGCTGTTTCATGTGGGGTTGAGCTTCTTCTGAGGTTGATCGTTCCCACGCTCTGCGTGGGAATGCAGCCCGGGACGCTCTGCGTCCCAAGAGCGGACGCAGAGCGTCCATTGAGGCGTTCCCACGCAGAGCGTGGGAACGATCAGACTGAAGCGAGGGTGCAAAAAAATGCTCGAATCCCTGGAAAAAATGCTCGCCAAGGGTGTGGATAACTCTCTGCTGCGCTTCGGCCTGGGCAAGGGCTATCTGGATCTGGGCGAAAATGCCAAAGCCGCCGAGCATTTCCAGCGCTGTGTCGGTTTCGACCCGAAGTATTCAGCGGCGTGGAAATTGTTGGGCAAGGCGCAGCTGGCGCTGGGCGACACCGCCGCCGCGCGTAATGCGTGGGAACAAGGTCTGGAAGCAGCCCGTGCCCATGGCGACAAGCAGGCCGAGAAGGAAATGACGGTATTTCTGAAGAAGCTCGATCGTCAGGCGCAGTGATTCAGAGGTAACGAAGACCGATACCGTCGGCATCCACCGTCACCACTTCCATTCGTACGCTCGGTGCGCCTGTGGGTAAACCCTGCACTTGGCCATAGACCACCGCGCCTTTGGGCAACGATGCCAAGGTCGGATGCTGCACGAACACCCCGGTAGGCGACAGGTTGCGTGTCTGCCCAAGGCATTCGCCGAAGCTGTCGTGGGTGATTTTGATGCGGAAGGATTTGCGTTGTTCGGACATCTTGTTGCGCCCTTTGATGAACGGTTGTGGATAACCTTGTCAGTGAGGTTATCCACAGATCATGCCAATTATTTCAATACCAGCGCTCTTCGCCCGGTGGACGTTTCTTGAAGCGCTTCATGCTCCACATGTACTGACTTGGATAGGCGGCGACGTAGCGTTCGACGACTTTGCTCATTGCCGCACAGGATTCGGCGGTGTCGGTGCTGTACATGGCTTCGGGCGCGGCTTCGAGGATCACTTTGTAGCCAGAACCGTCGGGCAAGCGCAGCGCATGCAGGAACACGCCGACGGCTTTGCCACCGGCCAACATGTTCGGTACGAATTTGCTGGTCAGCGCTTGAGTGGCGAAGAACGGCACGAAGATCCCGGCGGATTCGGCCGGTTCCGGGTCAGCGGGAATGCCCACTGCACCACCCTTGCGCACTTCCTTGATGACGCTGAGGATGCCTTCCTTGGTGGAGGCGGCGACCTTGTTGCCCAGTTGCACGCGCTGTTTGCGCAGCAATTCATCCACAGCCTTGAGCTTTGGCGGACGGTAGAAAATGATCGGTTTGCACTGGCTGCAATAGAAGTGGTTGAGCACTTCCCAGTTGCCGAGGTGGCTGGTGATGCCGACCACGCCTTTGCCCGAGGCCAAGGCGTCTTTCAGCACATCGAGGCCTTCGACTTCGCGCACCAGATCAATCGAACGCTGCGCCGGCCAGATCCACGCGCAGGCGCTTTCGGTCAGCGACTTGCCGATGTCTTTCAGGCTCTGCCCGACCAATCGTTCACGCTCGGCCGGATCCATCTGTGGAAAACATTTGGCGAGGTTGATCCGCACCACGTCGCGGGAGCGGTTGGGGGTTTTCCACATGATCCAGCCGATCGCCGAACCCACGGCCTGCACGGCCCGCCATGGCAGCAAGGCAAACAGCCGCAGAGCGCCTACCAGCAAGGCGCCTTTAAACTTTTCCACAGGTCACTCCTGATCTTGTGCGGTGCGCGAGGCGGCTATTCTAACCGCCGTTGACGAGCTGCGCGTAGCGGTCGCAGTCGCGGGTGTGGTCCATGACCATGCCGGAGGCTTGCATCAACGCGTAGCAAATGGTCGGTCCGACGAACGTGAACCCGGCCTTTTTCAGGCCTTTGCTCATCGCCAGCGCTTCGGGGGTGATCGCCGGGACTTCGCTGCGATCCTTGAAATGATTGATGATCGGTTGGTCATTCACGAACGACCAAAGAAACCCCACCGGATCCTCCAGCGCCAGCCAGGCCTGGGCATTGCGCCGGGCGGCGTTGAGTTTGAGGCGGTTGCGGATGATCCCCGGATCGAGCATCAATTCGTCGATTTCGGCGTCGCTCATCTGCGCCACGCGCTGCACATCGAAGCCGAACAACACCTCGCGATAACGCTCACGTTTACGCAGCACGGTGATCCACGACAGCCCGGCCTGGAACCCTTCGAGCAAAAGCAACTCGAACAAACCCTGCGCATCGCGTAGCGGCGTGCCCCACTCCTGGTCGTGATAAGCCATGTACAGCGGGTCTTCGGTACACCAAAAGCAGCGTGGCATAAGGCTCCAGGGGGCGTGCGCAGCAATGAATCGGGTATACTCCCGCTCTTTAAATCGCAGCCCAAGAAACAGGTGAATTTCGTGAGCCAGCCTACGCCAGCCGTGCGTACCTTCCAAGACTTGATCCTCGCGCTCCAGCAATACTGGGCCGAGCAAGGTTGCGTGGTACTTCAGCCCTACGATATGGAAGTAGGCGCCGGCACTTTCCACACCGCGACCTTCCTCCGTGCCATCGGCCCGGAAACCTGGAACGCCGCTTACGTGCAGCCAAGCCGCCGTCCGACTGACGGCCGTTACGGCGAAAACCCGAACCGTCTGCAGCACTACTACCAGTTCCAAGTGGTTCTGAAGCCGAACCCGGACAACTTCCAGGAACTGTACCTGGGCTCGCTCAAGCATGTCGGCCTGGACCCGTTGGTTCACGACATTCGCTTCGTCGAAGACAACTGGGAATCGCCGACCCTCGGCGCCTGGGGTCTGGGCTGGGAAGTCTGGCTGAACGGCATGGAAGTGACTCAGTTCACTTACTTCCAGCAGGCGGGCGGCATCGAGTGCTACCCGGTGACCGGCGAGATCACTTACGGTCTCGAGCGTCTGGCCATGTACCTGCAAGGCGTGGATTCGGTCTACGACCTGGTCTGGGCTGACGGCCCGATGGGCAAAGTCACCTACGGCGACGTGTTCCACCAGAACGAGGTGGAGCAGTCCACTTACAACTTCGAACACGCCAACGTCGACAAGCTGTTCGAACTGTTCGACTTCTATGAAGGCGAAGCCAAGCGTCTGATCGAGCTTGATCAGCCGCTGCCGTTGCCGAGCTACGAAATGGTCCTGAAGGCGTCGCACACCTTCAACCTGCTGGATGCGCGCCGGGCGATCTCGGTGACCGCACGTCAGCAATACATTCTGCGCGTACGCACCCTGGCGCGTTCCGTTGCGCAAGCCTACCTGCTGGCACGCGCCAAGCTGGGCTTCCCGATGGCGACCCCGGACCTGCGTGACGAAGTACTGGCCAAGCTGGAGGCTGCACAATGAGTGCGCAAGATTTTCTGGTTGAACTGGGCACCGAAGAACTGCCACCGAAAGCCCTGAACACCTTGGCTGAGGCGTTCCTCGCCGGTATCGACAAGGGCCTGCAAGCCGCTGGCCTGAGCTACGAGACCAAAACCGTCTACGCCGCGCCGCGTCGTCTGGCTGTGCTGATCACCGCGCTGGCCACCCAGCAGCCGGATCGCAGCATCAACCTCGATGGCCCGCCACGTCAGGCGGCGTTCGACGCTGAAGGCAATCCAACGCAAGCAGCGCTGGGTTTCGCCAAGAAGTGCGGCGTTGATCTGAGCGAAATCGATCAGAGCGGCCCGAAACTGCGTTACAGCCAAAGCATCGCCGGCAAACCGACTGCGAGCCTGCTGCCGACCATCGTCGAAGATTCGCTGAACGACCTGCCAATCCCGAAACGCATGCGTTGGGGTGCGCGCAAGGAAGAGTTCGTGCGTCCGACCCAATGGCTGGTGATGCTGCTCGGTGACCAGGTCATCGACTGCACCATCCTCGCGCAAAAGGCTGGCCGTGATTCCCGTGGTCACCGCTTCCATCACCCGCAAAGCGTGCGCATCGGTTCGCCGTCGAGCTACCTCGCCGACCTGCGTGGCGCTTACGTGCTGGCCGACGCCAACGAACGTCGCGAGATCATCAGCAAGCGCACCGAAGAACTGGCCACCCGTCAGGAAGGCACGGCAATCGTTCCGCCGGCATTGCTCGACGAAGTGACCGCGCTGGTTGAATGGCCGGTGCCGCTGGTGTGCTCGTTCGAGGAACGCTTCCTCGACGTGCCGCAGGAAGCGCTGATCACCACCATGCAGGACAACCAGAAGTACTTCTGCCTGCTGGATGCCGACGGCAAGTTGCTGCCACGTTTCATTACTGTGGCCAACATCGAAAGCAAAGACCCGCAACAGATCATCGCCGGTAACGAGAAAGTGGTTCGCCCACGCCTGACCGACGCCGAGTTCTTCTTCAAGCAAGACAAGAAGCAGAAACTCGAAGCCTTCAATGATCGCCTGAAGAACGTGGTGTTCCAGGAAAAACTCGGCAGCGTCTACGACAAGGCCGAGCGCGTTTCCAAGCTGGCTGCGTACATCGCCGCACGCATTGGCGGCAACGCCTCGTGGGCCGCTCGCGCTGGCCTGCTGTCGAAGTGCGACCTGGCCACCGAAATGGTCGGCGAGTTCCCGGAGATGCAAGGTGTCGCCGGCTACTACTACGCCATCAATGACGGCGAGCCGGAAGACGTCGCGCTGGCGCTGAACGAGCAGTACATGCCACGCGGTGCCGGTGCAGAACTGCCGGCGACCCTGACCGGCGCGGCCGTCGCGATCGCTGACAAGCTCGACACCTTGGTCGGTATCTTCGGTATCGGCATGCTGCCAACCGGCAGCAAAGACCCGTATGCCCTGCGCCGTGCGGCACTCGGCGTGCTGCGTATCCTCATCGAGAAGAAACTTGATCTCGACCTGAACGACGCCGTCGCATTCGCGGTGAATGCGTTCGGTGCCAAGGTCAAGGCTGCCGGCCTCAACGAGTCCGTGCTGGAATTCATCTTCGACCGTCTGCGTGCGCGTTACGAAGACGAAGGCGTCGAAGTGGCCACTTACCTGTCGGTACGTGCCCTGAAGCCAGGTTCGGCGCTGGATTTCGATCAGCGTGTGCAAGCGGTGCAAGCCTTCCGCAAACTGCCGGAAGCGGCAGCGCTGGCGGCGGTGAACAAGCGTGTGTCGAACCTGTTGAGCAAACTCGAAGGCGCGGTACCGACCGAGGTGCAAGCCAAGTACTTCGACAACGCCAACGAGTTCTCGCTGTACTCGGCGATCCAGCAAGCGGATCAAGCGGTGCAGCCAATGGCCGCGGCGCGTCAGTACAACGAATCGCTGGCACGCCTGGCGGCATTGCGTGAGCCGGTGGATGCGTTCTTCGACGCGGTGATGGTCAATGCCGACGACGCCAATGTGCGGGCCAACCGTTACGCGCTGCTCGCGCGTCTGCGTGGTCTGTTCCTCGGTGTTGCCGACATTTCGCTGCTGGGTTGAGGGATTGCTGTTGAAACTGCTGATTCTCGATCGGGACGGAGTGATCAATCACGACTCCGACGCTTACATCAAGTCGGTGGCGGAGTGGATTCCGTTGCCCGGCTCGATCGAAGCGATTGCGCAGTTGAGCAAGGCCGGCTGGACGGTGGCGGTGGCCACCAACCAGTCGGGCATTGCTCGCGGCTATTACGACCTCGCCACCCTGGATGCCATGCACGCGCGCCTGCGCGAGCTGGTGGCGGAGCAGGGCGGTGAAGTCGGGCTGATCGTGTATTGCCCGCATGGGCCGGACGAAGGCTGCGATTGTCGCAAGCCGAAACCGGGGATGTTGAAAACCATCGCGGCGCATTACAACGTCACGCTTGCGAATGTCTGGTTCGTCGGCGACAGCCTTGGTGACCTGGAGGCCGCCAAAGCCGTCGATTCACAGCCAGTTTTGGTAAAGACCGGAAAAGGCGCAAAGACTCAGGGCAAAACCCTGCCGGTTGGCACTCTGATTTTTGACGATCTGGCGGCGATTGCCGCAGAACTTATCCACAACTAGAGTACTTCTGAAGTTCCTGACCAGGGATTGATCGGGAGTGCGCTTGAACAGTCGGGCATTGCCCCGTAACGGTAAACGTCACTATGTCGATACTGCGGGCCATCAGGATTTTTCTCTTTTACCTGCTGCTGGGCACCACCTCCCTGCTGTGGTGCAGCTTGAGTTTTTTTATCGCGCCGTTTTTGCCGTTCAAGGCGCGTTATCGTTTTATCAACGTGTACTGGTGCCGTTGCGCCTTGTGGTTGACCAAGGTGTTCCTCGGTATCCGTTACGAAGTCAAAGGCGCGGAAAACGTGCCTGACCGGCCCTGCGTGATTCAATCGAACCACCAGAGCACCTGGGAGACGTTTTTTCTCTCCGCTTATTTCTCGCCGTTGAGCCAAGTGCTCAAGCGCGAACTGCTGTATGTGCCGTTCTTCGGCTGGGCCATGGCCATGCTGCGGCCGATCGCGATTGATCGCGACAACCCGAAAGCGGCGCTGAAACAAGTCGCGGCCAAGGGTGATGAACTGCTCAAAGATAACGTTTGGGTGCTGATCTTCCCGGAAGGCACACGTGTGCCGTTTGGCACTGTCGGCAAGTTCTCTCGCAGTGGCAGTGCGTTGGCGGTGAATGCGGCGCTTCCAGTGCTGCCGATTGCACACAATGCCGGCAAGTTCTGGCCGAAAATCGGTTGGGGCAAGAAGTCTGGCGTGATCACTGTGGTCATCGGCGAACCGATGTACGCCGAAGGCACAGGACCGCGCGCCATTGCCGAGTTGAACGACCGGGTGCAAGCCTGGAACGAAAAGACTCAGCGCGAAATGGGTTCGCTGCCGCCGGCCCCGCAGGCACCTGCCGCAAGTGATCAGGTGGTTGTCTGAGAATTTGTGGATAACCTGTGTACGGTTTTGATGAAAACGCTTGAATATTGAAATTAAGTGATTGATTTACCTATATATTTCTCAAGCTCATAAAACGCCGTAAAAGGTGCATAAGTTTTTTTCGGAAGTAAAAAAACCGGCTGATATAGCCGGTTTTTTTGTGCCCGTTTACTCGGCGATCAACGGTAATTCGAGCACAAACGTGGTGCCCTGATCGACCACGCTCCGGCATTCAATTACACCGCCATGGTGATCAATCACTGCTTTAACCATCGACAGGCCCAGACCTACGCCATCGATGCCTTGGGCGGAGGAAAAGCGCCGATACTGGGTGAAAAGGTCGGGTAATTCTTCGGCGGCGATGCCTTTGCCCTGGTCAGTCAGTTCACAGCGCAGCCATTCCTCGTCGCAACGTACGTTCAGCGTGATCGTTGTGTCGGCCGGGCTGTACTTGATCGCGTTCTCCAGCAAATTGAACAGGGCGCGTGTCAGCAAGCCTTGGTCAGCATTGATCAAGTGTTCCTGGGATTGCTCATCCATGTCATTCAGCAGTTCGATGCGTTTTTGCTGGGCAATGGGCAACGCCTGATCCATCACGTCGAGTACCAGCATCGCAAATAGCGTCGGCTGAAAGTGGTAAGACTCTGATTCTGCACGCGCCAGCAGCACAAAACCGTCGGTCAGATCCAGCGCGCGGCGCACCTGACGTTCAATCTGATTGAACAAAGGCGCATCAGCCCCGGCCTGATGACGGTGAACATCGAGTAAAGCGAGGATCGCCGAGTGCGGGGCGCGCAAGTCGTGGGACAGAAAGCGCAGCAATACGCTGCGTTGTTCCTCGGCCGCACGTTCAGCGCTCAGATCCGTGAGGCTCAGCAGCCAACCAATCGGCGTGTCACCGTCCACCGGCAGCAGGGCAGCACGTTCCAGACGCAGACTGCGTTCCTTATGATCGCGAAACTCCAAAAGAGGAAGGGCGGATAATAGCGGGCGCTGTGCTGTTGATAATTCCGGATAGCCCAAACGGGCAAGTTGGCCAAGGACATCGTCGCCCACCAAGGGATCATCGAATAATGCGCGAGCCTTGCGGTTACCCAGAAGGATCTGCCCTTTGGGATCACTTATCAGTGTGGCCACGGGCAGGTATTCCAGGCCATCGGCGATAAAACGCCGCGTATCGCGGGTACGGCTCATGGCCTGCTCAAGCGCCATGATCTGGCCCTGCAGGCGGTCAGCCCCGGTAAACTGCGAGCGTCGACGTTCGGGGAATACCTTCGGTTCGCTGTCGAGCCGCGCCAGTTCCCAACCGAAATAGGTCAGCACCACGCTCAGGCGCCGCCAGTTCCAGATCAAATAACCGAACAACATCCCCAGCACTGCCGGGGTAGGCGACCACCAGCGGCGTATCTCAGCCAATCCTGCACTCGTCAGCAGTGCGCACGCCATGCCGACCAACGTTATCCAGAGCGCCCAACGCGGACGCCAGAGCAGCAGCCCGAGAATGCAGGCCACCAGCACAACCGACAACAGTGCGCCCATAGCGGGAGTCGCATCGTGCAGGTTGATCTGCGCGCGATAGGACAACAATGCCGTCAGCGGCAACAGCACCAGACTTATCCACAACCACTCGCGCACCAACTGTCTAAACAGTCGCTGCACCTGGCTGGGTTCACGGCTTTCGCGCCGACGATTATTGTTCATGTGGAAAAACGGCAGGGCAGGGTGAATGGTTTCATGGGCCACAGGTCTGAGACGTAGACCCGGAGAATCATAGCGGACGTCGACCAACGGCGGGCCGCCTACTTTCACAGCGAAGGCCGTGCGACTATCGTTGTCCACCAACTGCCCCAGCAACAAGGAACCACCGCGAATGCGCGTTGCGATACTGGACGACGAACCCGCCGAACTGCGCCGGGTCGAGCAAACCCTGCAGCAAATGGCCGATGCTGGTGAACAGCCGTGGTCACTGCACAGCTTCGAACGCGGTGAAGACCTGCTGCGACAGCTACGCCGGGAAACCTTCGACCTGCTGATCCTCGACTGGCAACTCCCAGACCTCACCGGCCTGGCGCTGCTACGTTGGACTCGCGAACATATGGAAGCCCCACCGGCGGCAATCATGCTCACCAGTCGCGACGGCGAGAGCGACATCGTCCAGGCGTTGAATGCGGGCGCCGATGATTATGTGAGCAAACCGTTCCGACCGAATGAGCTGAAGGCGCGGGTTACCGCCGTGCTGCGTCGGCACAGCCAGCAACGTGCGGCCGCGACGGAAATGCTGACCTTCAATGACCTGACCTTCGATGACGCCGAACTGACCGTCACCCGCGAGGGCAAACCGATAGTCATGACCGAGCGCGAGTATCGCCTGGCCCGATGCCTGTTCAGCAATCTGGGCCGGCCGTTGTCGCGGGATTATCTGTATGAGCGGTTTTGGCCGCATGAGGAGATCGCGTCGTCGCGGCCATTGGATACGCATATCTATCGGCTGCGCAACAAGCTCGGGCTGACGGCAGATCGAGGGTGGCAGTTGCTGACGATTTATGGGTATGGGTATCGGTTGGAGAGTGTATCTGCGGCGTCTGAGTAACGCATTTTGATCTGCCAATAAAAAGGCCAACGCAATGCGTTGGCCTTTTTGTTTGACGCAAACCGGGATCAGAAATCCAGGTTCGAAACCGCCAACGCATTGCTCTCGATGAAGTCACGGCGAGGTTCGACCGCATCACCCATCAGGGTGTTGAAGATCTGGTCTGCGCCAATGGCGTCTTCGATGGTGACTTTCAGCATACGGCGCACGCTTGGGTCCATGGTGGTTTCCCACAGCTGATCCGGGTTCATTTCGCCCAGACCTTTGTATCGCTGAATGGTGTGGCGCTTGGTGCTTTCCGCCATCAGCCAGTCCAGTGCTTCCTTGAACTCGGTGACCGCCTTCTTGCGCTCGCCACGCTGGATGTACGCGCCTTCGTCGAGCAGAGTGCTCAGTTGAGCGCCGAGGGTGACGACGGTTTTGTAGTCGTTGCTGCCGAAGAAGTCGCGGTTGAAGGTGACGTAGTTCGACAGGCCGTGGGAGATCAGTTCGACCTCGGGCAGCCACACGCCACGTTCACGGTCTTCACGCAGGCTGGCCTTGTAGACCAGACCCGACTTCTCGACGGTGCGCAGACGGACTTCGTACTGGGCCAGCCAGTCCTGCATCCTGGCGTGGTCGCCAAGCATTTCCAGGCTGACAGCCGGCAAGTAGATGAAGTGCTCGGTCAGTTCCTGTGGGTACAGGCGCGACAGACGCTTGAGGGTCTTCATCACCATGCGGAAGTCATTCACCAGACGTTCCAGCGCTTCACCGGAGATGCCCGGGGCTTCTTCGTTCAGGTGCAGGCTCGCATCTTCCAGGGCCGACTGCGTCATGTACTCTTCCATGGCGTCGTCGTCTTTGATGTATTGCTCTTGCTTGCCTTTCTTGACCTTGTACAGCGGCGGCTGAGCGATGTAGATGTAACCGCGCTCGATCAGCTCCGGCAACTGACGGAAGAAGAAGGTCAGCAGCAGGGTACGGATGTGCGAACCGTCGACGTCGGCAACCTCTGGCAGGCCGAGCAAATGGGCATCCTGCAGCCGTTCACCTCGAAAACCATCGACGCCAACATTCCGC
>NZ_JBITSX010000045.1:0-14050 GCF_044541255.1 Pseudomonas sp. NPDC085632
ATCCGCCCGTATTCCCGTACTTCACCGACATGGGGATGGACACCAACATCACCAAGATCGATAAAGTCGACGACCACACCGTCAAGTTCACTCTGAAAGAAGTCGATGCCGCGTTCATCCAGAACATGGCCATGAGCTTCGCCTCGGTTCAGTCCGCCGAGTACGCTGCCCAGCTGCTCAAGGAAGGCAAGGCTGCCGACATCAACCAGAAGCCGATCGGCACTGGTCCGTTCGTGTTCAAGAGCTACCAGAAAGATTCCAACATCCGTTACACCGGCAACAAGGATTACTGGAAGCCGGATGACGTGAAGATTGACAACCTGATCTTCGCCATCACCACCGACCCGTCGGTACGTATTCAGAAGCTGAAAAAGAACGAGTGCCAGGTCACCCTGTTCCCGCGTCCGGCCGACCTGAAAGCGCTGAAAGAAGACAAATCCCTGAAGATGCCTGACCAGGCTGGTTTCAACCTGGGTTACATCGCCTACAACGTGATGGACAAGGTCAAGGGCAGCAACGAGGCCAACCCACTGGCTGACCTGCGTGTACGCCAGGCGCTGGACATGGCCGTGAACAAGCCACAGATCATCGACTCGGTTTACCAGGGCGCAGGCCAACTGGCCGTCAACGCCATGCCGCCGACCCAATGGTCTTACGACACCACCATCAAAGATGCCAAGTACGATCCTGAGAAAGCCAAACAGCTGCTCAAGGAAGCCGGCGTCAAGGAAGGTACCGAGATCGTGCTGTGGGCGATGCCGGTTCAGCGTCCGTACAACCCGAACGCTAAACTGATGGCTGAAATGCTCCAGTCCGACTGGGCCAAGATCGGCTTGAAAGTGAAGATCACCAGCTACGAGTGGGGCGAGTACATCAAGCGTTCCAAAGGTGGCGAGAACCAGGCCATGATCATTGGCTGGAGCGGTGACAATGGTGATCCGGACAACTGGCTGAACGTGCTGTTCGGCTGCGACTCGCTCAGCGGCAACAACTTCTCCAAGTGGTGCGACAAGAAGTTCGACGGCCTCGTTAAAGAAGCCAAGCGCACAACCGACCAAGGTAAGCGCACCGAACTGTACAAAGAGGCACAACACGTCCTCAAAGATGCAGTCCCGATGACACCTATCGCTCACTCGACGGTGTACCAACCCATGCGCGCCAACGTGCAGGACTTCAAGATCAGCCCATTCGGCTTGAACTCCTTCTACGGCGTCAGCGTCAGCAAATAAGGCACTGCAACGGCGACGTTTTTGACGTCGCCGTTGTTTTACCTGCCGGGAAGTTAGGAAATTGCCTACAGCCAATTCCACTGCGGATTACCACAGTGGTATAGGACGCGTCGCCTTTTCCTACGAGCTTTAAGGCATTTACGCATTTACTGCCAGGACCGCGGCCCCTACCGTCGGGTACTGACCAGTTTCTGCGTGGGCCACCGGTTTGCCGTACGTACTGGATTGAGCTCGATGCAGCCAAACGTCTCAGGATGGGACGGCGGCGCATTGAACAACACTAAAAAAGAGGGAGCGTCATGCGCCATACCTTGATTTTTTCCGCATTGCTGGGCGCCGGCCTGATGGCCGCCTCGTCCGCCAGTTTCGCCGCCAGCAAGAGCCTGGTGTTCTGCTCCGAAGGCAGCCCCGCCGGTTTCGATACCGCGCAATACACGACAGCGACCGATAACGACGCCGCCGAACCGATCTACAACCGTCTGGTCGAGTTCGAAAAAGGCGCGACCAATGTCGTCCCTGGCCTGGCAACCACGTGGGATATTTCCGAGGATGGTCTCAAGTACACCTTTCACCTGCGTGAAGGTGTGAAATTTCACACAACGCCGTACTTCAAGCCGACCCGCGACTTCAACGCCGATGACGTGTTGTTCACGTTTAATCGCATGCTGGATGCCCAGCAACCTTTCCGTAAGGCCTATCCCACAGAATTCCCGTACTTCAACGGGATGAGCCTGAACAAGAACATCGCCAAGGTCGAGAAGACCGGGCCGCTGACCGTGGAGTTCACGCTCAACAGCGTTGACGCCGCGTTCATTCAGAACATCGCCATGAGCTTCGCCGCCATCCTGTCCGCCGAATACGCCGACAAATTGCTGGCCGAAGGCAAGCCGAGCGACATCAACCAGAAACCGATCGGCACCGGGCCGTTCGTGTTCAAGAGTTATCAGAAAGACTCGAACATCCGTTACACCGGTAATAAACATTACTGGGACCCGAGCCGGGTCAAACTCGACAACCTGATCTTCGCGATCAACACCGACGCCTCAGTGCGCGTGCAGAAGCTCAAGGCTGGCGAATGCCAGATCACCCTGCATCCGCGCCCTGCCGATGTTGAAGCGTTGAAGGCCGACCCGAAACTGCAACTGATTTCCAAGCCGGGTTTCAACCTCGGCTACATCGCCTATAACGTGCGCCACAAGCCATTCGACCAGCTCGAAGTGCGTCAGGCGCTGGACATGGCGGTGAATAAACAGGGGATTCTCAACGCTGTTTATCAAGGCGCCGGCCAACTGGCCGTCAACGCCATGCCACCGACCCAGTGGTCTTACGACGACAGCATCAAAGACGCCGCCTACAACCCGGAAAAAGCCAAAGAGCTGCTCAAGGCTGCGGGCGTCAAGGAAGGCACCGAGATCACCCTGTGGGCGATGCCGGTGCAGCGTCCATACAACCCGAACGCCAAACTGATGGCCGAAATGCTTCAGGCGGACTGGGCCAAGATCGGTCTGAAAGTGAAGATCGTCAGCTACGAATGGGGCGAGTACATCAAGCGCACCAAGAACGGCGAGCACGACATCAGCCTGATCGGCTGGACCGGTGACAACGGCGATCCGGACAACTGGCTCGGCACGCTGTACAGCTGCGATGCCATCGGCGGCAACAACTACTCCATGTGGTGCGATCCGGCTTACGACAAGCTGATCAAACAGGCCAAGGTCGTCACCGACCGCGACCAACGCACCCTGCTCTACAAACAGGCGCAGCAATTGCTTAAACAGCAAGTGCCGATCACGCCTGTCGCCCACTCGACGGTCAACCAACCGTTAAGCGCGAGGATCGAGGGCTTCAAAGTCAGCCCGTTCGGTCGCAACGTGTTCTCGGGTGTCGGTATCGATTAAACCAACCGTTTTAGCCGCAACGCTGGGGGGCACTGTCTAGCCCCTCACGCAAGTGCTTTGCCGAAATTCGCCAATCCGGCCTTTGGCAAACGTTTGCGATGTGTGAATGAGTTCTAAACCAATAACCGGCATACCAAAAAAAGCCGGCATAAAAAGAAAGTAAAGGAGCTTCACCCATGAAACTGAGCAGCACCGCGATACTGGCCCTGGCCATCAGCAGCGTCACCGCCACGGCGTACGCAGAACCTGCAAGTCAGGAGTTCGTCCCTACCACGTTGGCCGGCAGTAGCGCCCAAAGCGAGGCCAAAGGCTTTATCGATGGACAAAGCCTGGGCGGCACAACCCGTAACTGGTACGCCAATGAACTGAAGCGTCGTGATGACCGTTTCAGCTACGTGAAAAACAGCGACAAGAACACTTCGCCAGTGGTCAAGACGCCGACCCCGCGTCGCATCAACTGGGTTCAAGGCACCATCGTCAATTACACCTCGGGCTTCACCCAAGGCACCGTTGGCGTCAGCACTGAAGTCGCCGCTTACAACGCCATCGTTCTGGACCGTGACCGCAAGGACATTGCCGGCGGTTCCAACCGTACTCTGGCGCACTCCGACGGCGACGCTGTCGACCAGTGGAGCAAACTGGGTCTGGCCAACGTCAAGCTGCGTGTTTCCAATACCACGCTGACTGCCGGTCGTCAGAACTTCAGCACGCCGATCGTTGACGTCATCGGCAACCGTCCGCTGCCTTCGAGCTTTGAAGGTATTACCCTGCACAGCGAAGAGTTCAACAACCTGTCGTTCGACCTCGGTGGCTTCGACCGTGTTTCGCCACGTACCGAGCAGAGCCTGTCGAAGTTCCGCACCGAGTACTCGGCCACTGGCGTGGAGACCGACAAGGTCTACATCGCTGGCGTCAACTACCAGCCGTTCAAAAGTCTGAAAACCAGCCTGTACGGCTCCAACGTCGAAGACTTCTGGAATCAGTACTACTTCGGCGCCACCCACGAACTGGGTGACAGCCAGGTCCTGAGCCTGACCACCGGTCTGAACTACTACAAGACCGTCGATGAAGGCAAAAAGCTGATGGGCGAGATCGACAACGATACCTACTCGCTGTCGCTGGGTCTGGCTCACCAGGCTCACAGCTTGACTTTCTCGTACCAGGAAGTGAATGGCGACACCTACTTCGACTACCTGCATGAAACCAATGGCATCTACCTGGCCAACTCCCTGCTGTCGGACTTCAACGGCCCGAACGAGAAATCCTTCCAGATCGCCTACGGCATCAACATGGCCGAATACGGCGTACCTGGCCTGAAGTTCAACATCTACCAGGCGCGCGGCTGGGGCATTGACGGTACTCACTACCGTGGCACCGCCTACACCGACCCGGGCGCCAAGCGCGGCGACCTGAGCCTGATGGACGGCGAAACTCACTACGAATACGGCATCGGTGCTTCCTACGCCGTGCAGAGCGGCCCGCTCAAGGCCACCGCGATTCGCGCGACGTACACCACGCACCGCGCCAGCGAGAACCAGGCTGACGGCAACATCAACGAGTTCCGTCTCGTGACCACGATTCCATTCAACATCCTGTAAAAAACGCCAGCCGACGGCTGACTCATGATGAGTCGGCCGTTCGGTTTTTGTCTTCAACCGATTGCAGAGGGTTATCGATGAAAATGCTTCCCCTACGTGCGGCCGTTGCGGCTGCGTTGTTGAGCGCCGCCATCGGCGTCTCGGCCAAACCCTTGGTGGTCTGCACCGAAGCCAGTCCGGAAGGCTTCGATATGGTCCAGTACACAACTGCAGTCACGGCGGATGCTGTGGCCGAAACCATCTTCAACCGACTGGTGGACTTCAAGCCCGGCACCACGGAAATCGTTCCGGCCCTGGCAGACACCTGGGAAATCAGTGAAGACGGCCTGACCTACACGTTCCACCTGCGCAAAGGCGTCAAGTTTCACACCACCGAATACTTCAAGCCGACCCGCGACATGAACGCCGACGACGTGGTCTGGAGCTTCCAGCGTCAGCTGGACCCGAATCACCCGTGGCACAAACTGTCGAGCGTGGGCTTCCCGTACTTTGAAAGCATGGGCTTCAAGGAACTGCTCAAAAGCGTCGAAAAAGTCGATGACCAAACGGTCAAGTTCACCCTGACCCGCCGCGAAGCGCCGTTCCTGGCCGACGTCGCGATGCCGTTCACCGCCATCTACTCCGCCGAATACGCCGATCAGTTGCTCAAGGCCAACAAGACCGGCGACCTGAACAACAAGCCGATCGGCACTGGCCCGTTCATCTTCCAGCGCTACGCAAAAGACGCTCAGGTGCGCTTCAAGGCCAACCCGGATTACTTCCGTGGCAAGCCACCGGCCGACGCGTTGATCCTGGCGATCGCCACCGACAACAACGTACGCCTGCAAAAGCTCAAGGCCAACGAGTGCCAGATCGCCCTGTATCCGAAACCGGATGACATCCCGAGCATCAAGAAAGACGCCAAGCTGAAGGTCGATGAACTGAATGCGATGACCGTTTCGTACATCGCCATGAACACCCAGCACAAATACATGAGCGACGTGCGCGTGCGTAAGGCGATCGATATCGCTTTCGACAAAGCGGCTTACGTCAACGCACTGTTTGGCCCGGGCAATGCGACCGTCGCGGTCAACCCGTACCCGGACACGCTGCTGGGCTACAACCACGAGCTGAAAAACCCGCCACGCGACCTCGACAAGGCCCGCGCCTTGCTCAAGGAAGCCGGGGTTCCGGACGGCACCGTGTTTACCCTGTTTACCCGTAACGGCGGCGGTCCGACCAACCCCAACCCGATGCTCGGCGCGCAAATGATGCAGGCTGACCTGGCGAAAGTCGGGATCAAGATCGACATCCGCGTGATGGAGTGGGGCGAAATGCTCAAACGCGCCAAGGCCGGCGAGCACGACATGGTTTCGGCCGGATGGGCGGGCGACAACGGCGACCCGGATAACTTCCTGACGCCTATGCTCAGTTGCGAGGCAGCAAAAAATGGCGAGAACTACGCTCGCTGGTGCAACGAGAAATTCCAGACGCTACTGGATGAAGCACGGGCTAAAGTAGATCCGGCCGAACGCGCAAAGCTCTACGAACAGGCGCAAGTGCTGTTTAATCAGGACCAGCCATGGATCAGCATGGCCCACACCAGGATGTTTACCGCAATGCGCAACAACGTAGAGGGCTATCACATCAGCCCTCTCACCACTAATAACTTCGCCACCACCCAGGTGAAGTAGATAAGAAACTCCCGGCGTCCCTGACCCCAGGGATGCCGGGCACGCCTAACCGGCTGATGAGGTACCACACAAGATGTTTAGTTTTATTGCCCGCCGACTGGGGTTGTTGATCCCCACGTTTTTCGGCATCACCTTGCTGACTTTCGCGTTGATTCGCATGATTCCGGGCGACCCCGTGGAAGTGATGATGGGCGAACGTCGGGTCGACCCCGAAATGCACGCTCAGGCAATGGAACGCCTAGGTCTGAACAAGCCACTGTATGCCCAGTATCTGGACTACATCGGCAAACTGGCCCACGGCGATCTCGGCGAATCCCTGCGTACGCGTGAAAGCGTATGGACCGAGTTCACCTCTCTCTTCCCGGCGACCCTGGAACTGTCCATGGCCGCCCTGCTGTTCGCCGGCATTCTCGGGCTTCTGGCCGGGGTGATTGCGGCACTCAAGCGAGGATCGCTGTTCGACCACGGGGTGATGGGCATCTCCCTCGCGGGGTATTCGATGCCGATCTTCTGGTGGGGCCTGATCCTGATCATGTTCTTCTCGGTGAGCCTCGGCTGGACGCCGGTTTCCGGGCGGATCGACCTGCTCTACGACATCGAGCCGCGCACCGGTTTCATGCTGATCGACACGCTGCTGGCCGATGACGTCGGTGCGTTCTTCGATGCGCTGCATCACCTGATCCTGCCGGCCATCGTGCTCGGCACCATTCCGCTGGCGGTGATCGCGCGGATGACCCGTTCGTCGATGCTCGAAGTGCTGCGTGAAGACTACATCCGCACCGCCAAGGCCAAAGGCCTGTCGCCGTCGCGCGTGGTGTTCGTGCACGGTCTGCGTAACGCGCTGATTCCGGTACTCACCGTGGTCGGTCTGCAAGTCGGCACCCTGCTGGCCGGTGCGGTCCTGACCGAGACCATTTTCTCCTGGCCCGGCATCGGTAAATGGCTGATCGAAGCCATCGGCGCCCGGGACTATCCGGTTGTGCAAAACGGCATCCTGTTAATCGCCTGCCTGGTGATTCTGGTCAACTTCGTAGTGGACATCCTCTACGGCTTTGCCAACCCACGCATCCGTCATCAGCGCTGAGGTCAATAACCATGAGCACTCCAACATCCTCAGTAGCGACTTCCGCCACCAACGCGGATCAAAGCCTGCTGTACCCGTCACCGTACAAAGAATTCTGGCAAGCCTTCTCCAAGAACAAAGGCGCGGTTGCCGGCCTGCTGTTCATGCTGCTGGTGATTTTCTGCGCGCTGTTCGCGCCGTGGGTCGCACCGCACAACCCGAGCGAGCAATACCGTGACTTCTTGCTGACGCCGCCGGCGTGGCTGGAAGGCGGGCAGATGCAGTTCCTGCTCGGCACCGATGAACTCGGTCGTGACCTGCTGTCGCGTCTGATTCAGGGCTCGCGTCTGTCGCTGCTGATCGGCTTGTCGTCGGTAGTGATGTCGCTGATTCCGGGGATCCTGCTCGGTCTGTTCGCCGGTTTCTTCCCGAAGATGATTGGCCCAACCATCATGCGTCTGATGGACATCATGCTGGCCCTGCCGTCGTTGCTGCTGGCTGTGGCGATTGTCGCCATCCTCGGCCCTGGCCTGATCAACACCGTGATTGCCATTGCTGTGGTTTCGCTGCCGTCCTACGTGCGTCTGACCCGTGCAGCCGTGATGGGCGAACTGAACCGCGACTACGTGACCGCCGCGCGCCTGGCCGGTGCCGGTCTGCCACGCCTGATGTTCATCACCGTGCTGCCGAACTGCATGGCACCGCTGATCGTTCAAGCGACCTTGAGCTTCTCCTCGGCGATTCTCGATGCCGCCGCACTGGGCTTCCTCGGCCTTGGCGTACAACCGCCAACCCCTGAGTGGGGCACCATGCTGGCCTCGGCCCGCGACTACATCGAACGCGCCTGGTGGGTAGTCAGTCTGCCTGGTTTGACCATTTTGCTCAGCGTGCTGGCAATCAACTTGATGGGCGACGGTCTGCGCGATGCGCTGGACCCGAAACTCAAGAACGCCGCCTGAGGAGATTCCCATGTCACTGCTAGAAATCAAGAATCTCAACGTTCGCTTCGGCGACAAGACCGCGACCCCGGTGGTCGACGGCCTCGACCTGAAAGTCGACAAAGGCGAAGTACTGGCCATCGTTGGCGAGTCGGGTTCGGGCAAATCCGTGACCATGATGGCGCTGATGGGCCTGATCGAGCATCCCGGCATCGTCACCGCCGACTCGCTCAGCTTTGACGGCAAAGACATGCTCAAGCTGAGCAACCGTCAGCGTCGGCAGATCGTCGGCAAAGACCTGTCGATGGTGTTCCAGGACCCGATGACCGCGCTGAACCCGAGCTACACCGTCGGTTTCCAGATCGAAGAAGTGCTGCGCCTGCACCTGAAAATGTCTGGCAAGCAAGCGCGCAAACGTGCGATCGAACTGCTGGAAAAAGTCGAAATTCCGGGCGCCGCCAGCCGTATGGACGCCTACCCGCATCAACTCTCCGGCGGTATGAGCCAGCGTGTTGCGATCGCCATGGCGATTGCCGGCGAGCCGAAACTGCTGATCGCCGACGAACCGACCACTGCACTCGACGTAACCATTCAGGCGCAGATCATGGATCTGCTGCTGGCGTTGCAGAAAGAACAGAACATGGGCCTGGTGCTGATCACTCACGACCTCGCGGTCGTGGCGGAAACCGCCCAGCGCGTCTGCGTGATGTACGCCGGGCAAGCCGTTGAAGTCGGTCAGGTGCCGCAACTGTTCGACGTCCCGGCGCACCCATACAGCGAAGCGCTGCTCAAGGCGATTCCCGAGCACAGTCTCGGCGCCGCACGCCTGTCGACCCTGCCGGGCATCGTTCCGGGCCGCTACGACCGTCCGCAGGGTTGCCTGCTGTCGCCGCGCTGCCCGTACGTGCAGGACAGTTGCCGTGCGCAGCGTCCAGGCCTTGATCCGAAAGCCCACAGCCTCGCCCGCTGCTTCTTCCCGCTGAACCAGGAGGTGGCGTAATGGCCGTCGTACTTACCGCCCGCGACCTGACCCGTCACTACGAAGTCTCCCGTGGCCTGTTCAAGGGCCACGCGACTGTGCGCGCACTCAACGGTGTGTCGTTCGAACTGGAAGCCGGCAAGACCCTCGCCGTAGTAGGCGAGTCGGGCTGCGGCAAATCCACCCTCGCCCGCGCACTGACGCTGATTGAAGATCCGTCGTCCGGCTCGCTGAAAATCGCCGGCCAGGAAGTCGCCGGCGCCGACAAGGCCCAGCGCAAGCAACTGCGCAAAGACGTGCAGATGGTCTTCCAGAGCCCATATGCGTCGTTGAACCCACGGCAGAAGGTCGGTGATCAGCTCGGCGAGCCGCTGCTGATCAACACCAACCTCTCCGCCGCCGAGCGTCGCGAGAAAGTCCAGGCGATGATGAAGCAGGTCGGCTTGCGTCCTGAGCACTATCAGCGCTATCCGCACATGTTCTCCGGTGGTCAGCGCCAGCGTATCGCCCTGGCCCGGGCGATGATGTTGCAACCGAAAGTGCTGGTGGCGGATGAACCGACTTCGGCATTGGACGTGTCGATTCAGGCGCAGGTGCTGAACCTGTTCATGGATCTGCAGCAGGAGTTCAACACCGCCTACGTGTTCATCTCGCACAACCTGGCGGTGGTGCAACACGTGGCCGATGACGTGATGGTGATGTACCTCGGTCGCCCAGTGGAACTGGGCCCGAAGAACGACATCTACGAGCGTCCGTTGCACCCGTACACCCAGGCCCTGCTGTCGGCAACCCCGACCATTCACCCGGACCCGAACAAGCCGAAAATCAAGATTGTCGGCGAACTCCCCAACCCGCTGAACCCGCCGTCTGGCTGCGCTTTCCACAAGCGCTGCCCGTATGCGACCGAGCGGTGCAGCAGCGAAGAGCCGGCGTTGCGCCAACTCGACAGCCGGCAGGTGGCTTGCCACTACGCCGAGCAGTTCCTCGACGGCGCGGCATAAGCAAATCTGGAGAGCGATACAAAACACTGTGGGAGCGAGCTTGCTCGCTCCCACAGGGATCGTATTTCAAATAGCGTTAAGTGTTGAGCAAACCCCTTCCACCTCGATTGCGCATCGGTCGAGGCAGAAGGGGTTTTCTTTTGCCTGCGATCTACGTCTGGCTATCGCCTTCGTCGTCCGGATCATCAGAGTCCGGCTCATCGGTGGTCGAGTCGTCATCATCGGCGCTGCCACCCTGCCCCTGATCGCCCGGCTCGGACTCGGATTTGGCCAGCATCAATCCGCTATGCCCGATCTGTCCGTTGAACGCCTGAGAATCGTGATCCTCGCACTCGGCCCAGGCCGTCGCTGTGCCGAGGGACAGCATGACCATCACTTTCAACAGCAATAAAACCCGTAGCAACCTGCTTTTCATAGCCGACTCCATCCATTTTCAGGTGAGACATGCGTGCCTGACTGGCGCTGTGTGAAATCTAGTTCCGATCCGTCTGGTTCACCAGATAGGACGCTAACGAGCACGCAGAAATGCCCTCGGCAGACAGATTGCTTTCGAATAACGCCAATAGCCGGATCAGCTAAGCGACCGGGCGCACGCGCGTGGCCTGCCAAGTCAGCGGGATGGAAATCAACACCATCAGCGCACTCGCCAGCCACACACTGTGGCCACCGAATTGACCGTATAACTGGCCACTGAGTACCGGTGACAACAGCGCACTGGCGCTCCAGCTCATAAAGAACAGGCCAAAGTACTGACCGCTTTTTCCACCCTGAGCAAAGCGCATAGCCAGCACATTCAGCGGCGGCATGAAAAACGCCTCGCCCAAAGTCCAGATCAGCGTCGACAGGCAGACGTAAAACAGCCCGGAGCCGAACGGCAACATGCCAAGCCCGCAGGCCAGCAACACACTGCCGAGCAACATTTGCCGACGCATGCCCCAACGCTCGCCCCAGTGCGACAGCGGAATCTGCAGGGCGATCACCAGCAACGCATTGAGGCCGAACTGCCAACCGATCGCCTCGGTGCTCAAGTGATAGTAATCACGCAGATAGTTGCCCAGCGTGCTGTAGACCGTGTCGAACGCGATGCCGAGCACGGCCGTCGCTGCCAGCAACCAGAGAAACGGTTTGTCGCGATACGGCACACCCGAACCACCGGCGCCGACTGTGGATGACTCTTCATTGATCAGCACCGGACGCTGCCACGTGGTGCGGACAAACCACAGCAAGGCCAGCAACGTCATCGCCGCGCTACCGAAAAATACCCAGCGAAAATCGGTCTGCGCCAGTACCCCACCCGCCACACCGGCCGCGGCCATCCCAAGGTTGCGCGCAACCCGACTCAACGCCTGCGCACGCGAACGTTGAGCGACTTCGCAATATTCCATGATCAGGCGTTGGTGCAGAGTGCGAATAGCTCCATCGATGGTCCCGCTGAGCAACAGCAATGCAGCGAGCAACGGCACCTGCGTGACCAGTCCCAGCAGCATCAGCACCCACACTGAAATAAAGAACAACGCCGCCGTCAGCCGCGCCGTACGCACATGATCACTGAGCCAGCCACCGAGCATCGAGCCCACCAGCAACCCCGCGCCATACGCCGACAGCAACCAGCCAACGGTCTCGATCGCCAGGCCCAGCTCCTGACGCAGATAAAGCGCCATGAACAGCTTGACCATGCTGCTCAGGCGATTGATGAACAACAACGCACCGAGTACCCAGGCCATCACACCGAAATAACTGCCGAGGCGCAGCAGGTGAGTCAGTCGACTCGTCATTCCATTGACCTCTCAAAGCGACTGGCGTGGAGCTGGAACACTAACGGCCGGCGGGCGGGTTGTCGCGTTCAAGTGCATCGAGATCACGAAAAACCGAGTCGTCCTACAGCCATTGCGTGCGATAAACCCGTGCCGAAGATCAAAAGCCCCTCACCCTAACCCTCTCCCGGAGGGAGAGGGGACTGATCGAAGTGATTGCGAGAGCTACGCCGACGTGAAATATCGAGTCGAACTCAGATTCTGAAACAGATCAAAAGCACCCTCACCCTAACCCTCTCCCGGAGGGAGAGGGGACTGACCGAGGTGTTTGGGCGAGCTACGCCGACGTGAAATACCGAGTTGAACTCAGGCTTTGAAAGACACACAAATCGGCCCCCTCTCCCTCGGGAGAGGGCTGGGGTGAGGGGCAGCAACAACGCAAATCAAAAGCCGAACACCCGCGCTCTTCACCACTCAATAGGCCGAGTGTCAGCTCGCCTGCTCTTGATCTTGATCCACGGGCGACGTCGGAAGGCTGAGCGGAGGGATTGATCCCGGAGCGAAGGAACCCCGAGCCCCAGCGAGCGGGCCGCACGTAGGAGCAAGCGTTTTTTTGCTTACTTTTTTTAGGCGCTTGTAAAAAAAGTGACCCGCCGTAAGGGCGGAACCCTAAGCCGCCATCACCCAAAAAACGGATATACACCTAAAACCAGCAGACAAAAAAAGCCCCCAAGGCCTACACCTCAGGGGCTTTCGAACAAACCAGCTCAGAGCTTAGTGATGCTCACGCGTCGCGCGGAATTTCACATCCGGCCAACGCTCTTCCATCAACGCCAGATTAACCCGCGTCGGCGCCAGGTAAGTCAGGTGACCACCGCCATCGACCGCCAGGTTCTCCACAGCCTTGTTGGAAAACTCCTCAAGCTTCTTCTTGTCGCTGCACTCAATCCAGCGCGCGGAGTACACAGTAATCGGCTCATACGAGCACTCAACCTTGTATTCCTCCTTCAAGCGGCTCGCGACCACATCAAACTGCAGCACACCGACGGCGCCCAGAATGATGTCGTTGCTGCGCTCCGGGAAAAACACCTGCGTCGCGCCCTCTTCAGCCAACTGCTGCAGACCCTGACGCAACTGCTTGGACTTCAGCGGATCACGCAGACGCACACGACGGAACAATTCCGGGGCGAAGTGCGGGATACCGGTAAACCCGAGGGTTTCACCTTCACTGAAGGTGTCGCCGATCTGGATAGTGCCGTGGTTGTGCAGACCGATGATGTCGCCGGCAAAGGCTTCTTCGAGCTGTTCACGCTCGGAGGAGAAGAACGTCAGGGCGTCGCCGATGCGCACGTCCTTGCCGGTGCGCACGTGGCGCATCTTCATGCCTTTCTCGTACTTGCCGGAGCAGATGCGCATGAAAGCGATACGGTCGCGGTGCTTCGGGTCCATGTTCGCCTGGATCTTGAAGATAAAGCCCGAGAACTTCTCTTCGACCGGCTCGACGGTACGCTCGTTAGCGACACGGGCCAGCGGACGTGGCGCCCAATCAACAACGGCGTCGAGTACGTGGTCAACACCGAAGTTGCCCAAAGCAGTACCGAAGAACACCGGGGTCAGCTGACCGTCAAGGAATTCCTGCTGGTTGAATTCATGGCAGGCGCCCTGAACCAGTTCCAGCTGTTCGATGAAGCGCTCGTACTCGTCGCCCAGATGCGCACGCGCCTCGTCCGAATCGAGCTTCTCGATGATCTTGGTTTCGGTGCGTTCGTGACCGTGACCGGCGGTGTAGACAATGATGTAGTCATCGGCCAGGTGGTACACGCCCTTGAAGTCGCGGTAGCAACCGATCGGCCAGGTGATCGGCGCCGCCTTGATCTTCAGCACGGCTTCGATCTCGTCGAGCAGTTCGATCGGGTC
>NZ_JBITSX010000045.1:14060-53634 GCF_044541255.1 Pseudomonas sp. NPDC085632
GCCCGGCCGGCACTTCAGCCGCTTCCAGCACGGCAAGCACGTCGAGCAGTTCGATCGGGTCGCGGATGTCACGGTCGAGTTTGTTGATGAAGCTGACGATCGGCGTGTCACGCAGACGGCAGACGTCCATCAGCGCAATGGTCCGTGGCTCGACACCTTTACCGCCGTCGAGGACCATCAATGCCGAGTCCACCGCCGTCAGGGTGCGGTAGGTATCTTCGGAGAAGTCTTCGTGGCCCGGGGTGTCGAGCAGGTTGATCATGTGTTCACGATACGGGAACTGCATGACCGACGTGGTAATGGAAATACCCCGTTGTTTCTCCATCTCCATCCAGTCGGATGTCGCATGGCGATCGGATTTACGGGATTTCACCGTACCGGCCACTGCAATCGCCTTGCCCATCAACAGGAGCTTTTCGGTGATCGTGGTTTTACCGGCATCGGGGTGGGAAATAATGGCGAAAGTGCGGCGTTTCGCGACTTCGGCGGCCTGGTTGGTCATGGGAAATCGCCTGGCGGTGATTCAAAAAAGGGCCGCGATTATAGCTCAACTCGATGCAATAACCGAACCGTTGAGCACATTAAGGGTGGCCAAATGCTGCCGCAGATGGGAACCTTTTAAAGCACGGAGACGTCCATCCCCTGTTACGAATTTTCGTCAGGGGCTGAAAAATCAGCAAGTTAGCCTGACGAGGCTGCGCTCATGGCTCGCTTTCAGACCGCTTTTTGCCGGTGCTGAGGGAGCTGCTTCTCGCGAACGTTTATTCCCGGCAGCCATGTATGGCATGCCACACGGGAGAGCGTTCGCCGACTACAAAAAAAGGAGTCCGCCTGTGGCTATCCGCTATGGCAAAGGGCTGATGGGAGGTGCGGTGGTGATCGCGCTCCTGGCCCTGCTGGTCCACTGGATCGGCATCAACACGATCGAACACTACCGCGACGATTTGTTGTTTTACCTGCAAGCTCATCTGATTCTCGTCCTCGCTTCAATGCTGGCCGCCCTTGTCGTGGGCATCCCCGCCGGCATCTTCCTCAGTCGCCCGACCATGGTCGGCCGCGCCGAACGCTTCATGCAGATCTTCAACATCGGCAACACCGTGCCTCCGCTGGCCGTGCTTGCGATCGCCCTGGGCGTCCTCGGCATCGGCAGTGGCCCGGCGATCTTCGCTTTGTTCCTCGCTTCGTTGCTGCCGATCGTGCGCAACACCTACGAAGGCCTGAAAAACGTCCAGGGCTCGCTGAAAGAAGCGGCGGTCGGCATCGGCATGACCCCGCGCCAGGTGCTGTGGAAAGTCGAATTGCCCAACGCGGTGCCGATCATTGTCGGTGGCGTGCGCGTGGCTTTGGCAATCAACGTCGGCACCGCGCCACTGGCGTTCCTGATCGGCGCCAACAGCCTCGGCAGCCTGATCTTCCCTGGCATCGCCCTGAACAATCAGCCGCAACTGCTGCTCGGCGCCGCGTGCACCGCGCTGCTGGCCTTGCTGCTCGATGGCGTCGTCACCCTCGCCAGCCGCCTCTGGCTGGAACGCGGTTTGCGCCCGTCTTAAGGCTTTGTGAAGGAATACCTATGAAACGATTGAGCTTGATTCTGGGCTGTATCCTGCTGTTCGCAGGCGTCGCCCAAGCCGCTGAAAAACCGGTTATCCGCCTCGGCGCACGAGTATTTACCGAGCAGACCCTGCTCGCCGAAATCACTGCGCAATACCTGCGCAGCAAAGGCTACGACGCGCAGATCACCGGCGGTCTGGGCAGCAACCTTGCCCGCAGCGCCCACGAAAGTGGACAACTGGACATGCTCTGGGAATACACCGGCGTGTCGCTGGTGGCTTACAACCATGTCACCGAAAAACTCGACAGCGCCCAGTCCTACGCCCGGGTGAAAGAACTCGACGCGAAAAAAGGCCTGATCTGGCTGACGCCGTCGAAATTCAGCAACACCTACGCCCTCGCCCTCCCTAAAAAGGTCGCCGAGGAATATCCGCAGATCAACAACATCAGCCAGTTGAACGAAGTGCTGCGCGCCGAAGCCAAGACCAATCATCTGGTGGCGCTGGATACCGAGTTCGCCAACCGCTCCGACGGCCTGATCGGCATGGTCGATCTCTACGGCATGAACCTGACCCGCAAGAACATCCGCCAGATGGACGCGGGACTGGTTTACACCGCGCTGCGCAACGGCCAGGTGTTCGCCGGTCTGGTCTATACCACCGACGGTCGCCTCAATGCCTTCGGCCTGAAACTGCTGGAAGACGACAAGCACTACTTCCCCGACTACACCGCCGCGCCGGTGGTGCGTCAGGCGTACCTCGACGCACACCCGCAACTGGCCGAGCAACTCAAGCCGCTGGCCGAACTGTTCGATGACGAAACCATGCGCCAACTCAACGCGCGGGTCGACGTCGATCACGAAAGCCCCTCGAAAGTGGCCGCCGATTTCCTGCGCCAGCACCCACTTAACTAAGGAGGAAAAGTCATGGAATTTCTGAACGCCTTTTCCCACCTCGACTGGCAGCAGGTGATGCACCTGACCTGGCAGCACATCACCCTCGTCGGCATCGCCGTAACCCTGGCAATTGTCGTTGGCGTGCCGCTGGGCATTCTGATGACGCGGTTTCCGACCCTCGCCGGCCCTTTGCAGGCCAGCGCTACAGTGCTGCTGACCGTGCCGTCGATTGCCCTGTTCGGGCTGCTGCTGCCGTTCTACTCCAAGTTCGGCCAGGGCCTCGGCCCGATGCCGGCGATCACCGCCGTATTCCTTTATTCATTGCTGCCGATCATGCGCAACACCTACCTCGCCCTCACCGGCGTAGAACCCGGCATCCGTGAAGCCGCACGCGGCATCGGCATGACCTTCGGCCAGCGCCTGCGTATGGTCGAATTGCCGATTGCCGTGCCGGTGATCCTCGCCGGCGTGCGCACCGCCGTGGTGATGAACATCGGCGTGATGACCATCGCCGCGACCATCGGCGCCGGCGGCCTCGGTGTGTTGATCCTCGCTTCCATCAGCCGCAGTGACATGTCGATGCTGATCGTCGGCGCGCTGCTGGTCAGTCTTCTGGCCATTTTCGCTGACCTGTTTCTCCAATGGCTGCAACGCTCGTTGACTCCAAAAGGACTCCTCAAATGATCGAACTTCAAAACCTCAGCAAAACTTTCCAAAGCAACGGCAAAGATGTCAAAGCCGTGGACTCGGTAAGCCTGACCGTCAATGAAGGCGAAATCTGTGTGTTCCTCGGGCCCTCGGGTTGCGGCAAAAGCACCACGCTGAAGATGATCAACCGCCTGATCAAACCGACCTCGGGCAAGATCCTCATCAACGGCGAAGACACCACCGATCTCGACGAAGTGACCCTGCGTCGCAACATCGGTTACGTGATCCAGCAGATCGGTCTGTTCCCGAACATGACCATCGAAGAGAACATCGTCGTCGTGCCGAAACTGCTCGGCTGGGACAAACAGAAATGCCACGACCGCGCCCGCGAATTGATGAGCATGATCAAGCTGGAACCCAAGCAGTATCTGCATCGTTACCCACGCGAACTGTCCGGTGGCCAGCAACAGCGCATCGGCGTGATCCGCGCACTGGCCGCCGACGCACCGCTGTTGCTGATGGACGAGCCGTTCGGTGCGGTCGACCCGATCAACCGCGAGATGATCCAGAACGAATTCTTCGAGATGCAGCGCGCGCTGAACAAGACCGTGATCATGGTCAGCCACGACATCGACGAAGCGATCAAACTCGGCGACAAGATCGCGATCTTCCGCGCCGGCAAACTGCTGCAGATCGATCATCCGGACACGTTGCTCGCGCACCCGGCGGATGACTTTGTCAGCAGCTTCGTCGGTCAGGACAGCACGCTCAAACGTCTGCTGCTCGTGAAAGCGGAAGATGCGGCGGACAACGCGCCATCGGTGAGCCCGGAAACGCCGGTGGCCGATGCGCTGGAGTTGATGGACGAGCACGACCGTCGCTACGTAGTGGTCACCTGTGCCGAAAACAAGGCGCTGGGTTATGTGCGCCGTCGCGACCTGCATCGCCAGACCGGGACATGCGCGCAGTTCCTGCGTGAGTTCAACGCCACGGCGGCGTACGACGAGCATTTGCGCATCCTGCTGTCGCGCATGTACGAATTCAATCGGGCGTGGTTGCCGGTGATGGATGCCGAGCGGGTGTTCCTCGGTGAGGTCACGCAGGAGTCGATTGCGGCTTACTTGAGTTCCGGTCGCTCGCGCGGGATGAAGACCAGTATCGTCTCGCCGGCTGAGACCGTAGTCGCCTGATTAATCGGTAAAAACACAAAACCCTGTGGGAGCGAGCTTGCTCGCGAAAGCGCAATATCAGTCAACAACGAAGTCGACTGTGAAAAAGCCTTCGCGAGCAAGCTCGCTCCCACAGGGTTCGTGTGATTTTTTCTTCATTCGTCATGCGGAAATTAATCTCAACACCGCATAACCGCACAGCCTGTCTAAAACGACCTGCGAAACAGCCAAATTCCCCCTCACACCCGCCCCTCGCCGCCAACGTCGCCGATGTTGCCGCCATCACACTTGCCCACGACTTCGCCGACATAATCCGCGAACGTGCAGGTATTTTTAACACTCCAAAATTCTCGGGGAACATCTGTCCGTCATCTCTGTCGGCTACAAAGAGTGATCAAAGCGACGCACGTCAGAAGCGTGCAAAAACGCGACATTTTTAGTTGATCTCACGCCCCTCACGCCCTAAAGTTCGCGCCGAACGTCCATGCTGGAAACGATCCATCCGGCTCAAGTACTGACGACGAGACAGCAAGGCCAAGGGAAAAGCTGCACCTCCCATGGCCTTTTTGCTTTCGGCGACATGCCTTGGGAAGTAGGCGAACCAAAGTGGGGATACGGAGGACGTTCATTTGCACCCATTGTTAATTTCAGTTTGCCAGTAGGAGCTCCCAGCATGTCGATCAATGTCGAAGACTATTTCGCGCGCGCCACTTTTGACAAAATGAAGGCGTTTGCCGACAAACAGGAAACCCCGTTCGTGGTGATCGACACCGCGATGATCAGCCAGGCGTACGATGACCTGCGCGCCGGTTTCGAATTCGCCAAGGTCTACTACGCGGTCAAGGCCAACCCGGCCGTCGAGATCATCGACCTGCTCAAAGAGAAAGGTTCGAGCTTTGACATCGCCTCGATCTACGAGCTGGATAAAGTGATGGATCGCGGCGTCAGCGCCGACCGTATCAGCTACGGCAACACCATCAAGAAATCCAAGGACATCCGCTACTTCTATGAGAAGGGCGTGCGCCTGTTCTCCACTGACTCCGAAGCCGACCTGCGCAACATCGCCAAGGCCGCACCGGGTTCGAAAGTTTATGTGCGCATCCTCACCGAAGGCTCGACCACGGCTGACTGGCCTCTGTCGCGCAAATTCGGCTGCCAGACCGACATGGCCATGGACCTGCTGATCCTCGCCCGCGATCTGGGCCTGGTGCCTTACGGCATCTCCTTCCACGTTGGCTCGCAACAACGCGACATCAGCGTCTGGGACGCGGCGATCGCCAAGGTCAAAGTGATCTTCGAACGCCTGAAAGAAGAAGACGGTATTCACCTCAAGCTGATCAACATGGGCGGTGGCTTCCCGGCCAACTACATCACCCGCACCAACAGCCTGGAAACCTACGCCGAAGAAATCATCCGTTTCCTGAAGGAAGACTTCGGTGATGACCTGCCGGAAATCATTCTCGAGCCGGGCCGTTCGCTGATTGCCAATGCCGGTATTCTGGTCAGCGAAGTGGTACTGGTTGCACGCAAGTCGCGCACTGCCGTCGAGCGTTGGGTGTATACCGATGTGGGCAAGTTCTCCGGCCTGATCGAAACCATGGACGAAGCGATCAAGTTCCCGATCTGGACCGAGAAGAAAGGCGAGATGGAAGAAGTCGTGATCGCCGGCCCGACCTGCGACAGCGCCGACATCATGTACGAGAACTACAAGTACGGTCTGCCGCTGAACCTGGCGATCGGTGATCGTCTGTACTGGTTGTCGACCGGTGCGTACACCACCAGTTACAGCGCGGTCGAGTTCAATGGCTTTCCGCCGTTGAAGTCGTACTACGTGTAAGAGCAGTTGCGAGTTTCAAGCTGCTAGCTGCAAGTGAAAAGCCCATGACGTGTCATGGGCTTTTTTTACCTGTGTGTTCGGTTTGAAGTTGTTGCGAGCTTGAGACCGAGGCCCCTCACCCCAGCCCTCTCCCAAGGGAGAGGGAGCCGACCGAGGTGTCGCGCGTCATGCATCGACCGGAGAGACCGTGTCGATTATGGATTCCGCAAAGCACTTTCAAGTCGGCGTAACTCTTCAATATCCCCCGGTCAGTCCCCTCTCCCTCCGGGAGAGGGTTAGGGTGAGGGCTTTGCGAATTCAGACGCGCTGCAATTCTGCATATCGAAGCGCGAACTGAGCAGCCATCCCCTGAATCCTGGGATCTGTCGCACCTAGCAGCGCCTGACTCGCCACCCGCAGAAAATTCAGATTGCCGCCCGCCAAAGCTTTCTCAAGCCAATCGACCGCCTGATCAATCCGCCCCTCACCCGCTAAAACTGCAGCGAAACTGAACTGCCCACGAAAATCCCCACCCTCCGCCGAGCACCGATACCACTCACGCGCCGCAACCGAATCCGGCGGGCACACCTGCCCTTCTTCCAGATACCGCCCCAGCAAATTCATCGATTTCGCATGACCGACTTCCGCCGCACGCCGATACAGCGCCAACGCCTGCAGATGATCCACCGCCACTCCGCGCCCGGTCGCCAGCAGGTTGGCAAAGTTGTACATCGCCCAATCCAGCCCGGCCTCCGCCGCAATCCGATAGTGCCGCGCAGCAGTCGCAGCATCTGCCGAACAACCCCAGCCGTGCTCGTGGCAGCGACCAAACATGTTGCGCGCCATCAGATGCCCGCGCCTCGCAGCGATACCGAACCAGCGCAGCGCCAGCGGCTGATCCTGCGCAATGCCCTGCCCGTCGAGCAGGATCTGCCCAAGCAACGCCTGCGCCTCTACTTCGCCCTCACCCGCCGCGAGCAAAATCGCCTGCGCGGCACGGGCCGGGCTTTCTTCGAGCATGGCGCTGAGTTGTTCGCCGCTGAGGACCTCCTCGCGACGTATTTGAAAACTCATACCTCGACCCAGCGACGCAGCAAGTTGTGATAGGTGCCGGTAAGGCGAATCAGCGACGGGTGATCTGGCATGTCCTGGGTAAGTTGCTGAATCGCGCCGTCCATCTCGAACAGCAGCGCGCGCTGACTGTCTTCACGCACCAGACTTTGCGTCCAGAAGAACGACGCATAACGCGCGCCGCGAGTGACCGCGTTGACCTTGTGCAGACTGGTGCCGGGATACAAAACCATATCACCGGCCGGCAATTTCACCTGTTGAGTGCCGTAGGTGTCCTGGATTTCCAGTTCGCCGCCGTCGTAATCCTCAGGCTCGCTGAAGAACAGCGTCGCCGACAAATCAGTACGCACCCGCTCGATGCTGCCCTTGGGCTGGCGCACGGCGTTGTCGATATGGAAGTCGAAGCTGCCGCCGGCCGTGTAACAGTTCACTAACGGCGGGAAGACCTTGTGCGGCAGTGCGGCGGACATGAACAGTGGATTTTTCCACAGCCGCTCAAGCATCGCCGCGCCGATTTCCTTGGCCAGCGGATGGCCTTCGGGCAGTTGCAGATTGTGCTTCGCCTTCGCCGACTGAAAGCCGGCAGTGATCTTGCCATCGGCCCAGTCAGCCTGCTCCAGCGCCTCGCGAATACGCTGCACTTCGTCTTTCGCGAACAATGCGGGGATGTGCAGCAGCATGGCAATGACACCTGATGGCAAAGAGGCGGCAATGGTATTGATTCTTATTGACCGTGTAAAACCCGAGAGACGAATGAACTGGCAAAAACCGTAAGGTTAAATTGTAAAGAATGTAAATTCAGTGCGAATAACAATGTTTCGCAATTGATACGAATACCTGTTTACCCTATATTCCGCCGCCTCAAATCCTTGGGGAGGGGAATAAAAATGGCACGTCTACACGCACAATTACCGGTCAGTTCACCACGTCTGCTCGCCTCTGCAATTGGTGTGGCAATCACCGCCGGCTCCGCTGGCCAGATGGTGTTCGCTGCAGAAAAAACCGACAGTAAAGCCACCGGCAATGCCATCGCCCTGGACGCCACCGCCATCACCGGCGAAGCGCAGGACGCGACGTCCTACCAGGTCGAAAAAGCCTCCTCGCCCAAGTACACCGCGCCGCTGGTCGACACGCCGCGCTCGGTCACCGTTATTCCGCAACAAGTTCTGAAAGATACCGGCGCGCTGAATATGCAGGACGCGCTGCGCACCGTGCCGGGCATCACTTTCGGTGCCGGTGAAGGCGGCAACCCGCAGGGCGACCGTCCATTCATTCGCGGTTTCGACGCGCAGGGCGACACCTACCTCGACGGCGTGCGCGACACCGGTTCGCAAAGTCGCGAAATCTTCGCCGTGGAAAACATTGAAGTCAGCAAGGGCCCGAACTCCGCCATCGGCGGTCGTGGCGCGGCAGGCGGCAGCATCAACCTGGTGAGCAAGAAAGCGCATTTGGGCAACTCGTTCGACGGTGGTTTCACTTGGGGCTCCGACCAGACCCAGCGTTACACCCTCGACGGCAACTACCAGTTCAGCGACACCGCCGCTGGCCGTCTGAACCTGATGAGCCACGAGAGCAATGTCGCCGGTCGCGACAAGGTCGATTACGACCGTTGGGGTATCGCCCCATCCCTGGCGTTTGGTCTGGGCACCGACACCCGCGTCAACCTCGATTACTACCACCTCGAAAGCAACGACACCCCGGATTCAGGCATCCCTTACACCATTCCGACCGGTGGCTCCGCTGCACGCACCAAGTCCAATCCGGACAAACCTTACGCTGGCGGTGACCACAGCAATTTCTACGGCCTGGATCGCGACTTCCGCAAGGGCCGCACCGACACCGCGACCTTCGCCATCGAGCATGACCTGAGCGACTCGTTGACGATCAAGAACACCCTGCGTCACGGCACCAGCATGCAGGATTACATCCTCACCCAGCCGGACGACAGCAAAGGCAACGTCAACAACGGCAGCGTCTGGCGTCGTGCCAACACTCGGGTGAGCAACACCGAGACCACCACCAACCAGACTGACCTGTTCGGCAACTTCTACGTCGCCGGCTTCAAGAACAGCTTCTCCACTGGCGTTGAATACACCCGTGAAGAAAGCCAGAAGTCTTCGTACAACGTCAACGTCGATACCACGCCGCGCACACCGGGTAACTCCAGCACCAACTGCACGCCGTCGATGATCGGCGCGTCGAGCGGCTACAACTGCACCTCGCTGTCGAACCCGAACCCGAACGATCCGTGGAACGGCGCGATCTCGCGCAATTACGCTGGCACCGACACCCAGGCCAACACCTATGCACTGTATGTGTTCGACACCCTGGAGCTGAACGAGCAGTGGCTGGTGAACATGGGTCTGCGTTACGACCACTTCGACACCGACTACAAGAGCTACAACGCCGCTGGCACCACCACGTCCAAGGGTAATGACACCAGCGAATTCGTCACCGGTCAGTTCGGCGTCGTCTACAAGCCTGCGGAAAACGGCAGCATCTACGCCTCCTACGCCACCTCGGCCACGCCACCGGGCAACACCCTGGGCGAAGGTCAGGAAGGCAACCCGTTGGGCGGCACCCCGGATCGCAGCGGCAATCTGCTGAGCAGCGACCTGGAACCGGAAACCACCAAGAACTATGAAATCGGCACCAAGTGGGATCTGCTCAACGATCGCCTGTCGCTGACCGCTGACATCTTCCGCACCGAGAAAGAAAACGCTCGTGTGCAAGTCGACACCACCTCGTACGAAAACGCCGGCAAGACCCGCGTGCAAGGTATCGAGCTGTCGGCCAGCGGCAAGATCACCGACAAGTGGCAAGTGTTCGCCGGTTACGCCTTCATGGACAGCGAACAAGTCGATGGCGGTCCACTGGGCCGGGCCAACGATGGCAACGAGCTGCCTAACACGCCGAAAAACAGCGCCAGCCTGTGGACCACTTATCAGGTCACGCCGAAGCTGACGATCGGTGGCGGTGCGTTCTACGTCGACGACGTGTACGGCAGCGTGGCCAACACCACCATGGTCGACTCGTACGTTCGCTACGACGCGATGGCCGCGTACAAGCTGACCAAGAACGTCGACCTGCAACTCAACGTGCAAAACCTGACCAACGAAACCTACTACGACAAAGCCTTCTCGACCCACTTCGCCAACCAGGCGGCGGGGCGTACGGCGCTGTTGAGCACCAATTTCCACTTCTGATCCTGTAGGAGCTGCGGCACGCTGCGATCTGTTGATCTGGCTTTTGATTCTGAAAAAAAATCAAAAGATCGCAGCCTTCGGCAGCGCCTACAAAAACAGTCGGCCCCGTTCATTCAATTGAACGGGGCTTTTGTGCGTAATAAAGAACGCTTCTCGATAACCCACGGCATAATGCGCGCCGTGAAGACAATTTTCGAACGGACGGCGAGTGACGTGTTGAAGAAAACCCTGTTCCAGTTGCACTGGTTTTTTGGCATCACCGCAGGCCTGGTGCTGGCGTTGATGGGCATCACCGGCGCGGCCTATTCGTTTCAGGACGAGATCCTGCGGGCGCTGAATCCCTCCGTCCTGCAGGTGGAAAAACAGGTCGCTGGCGTCCTGCCGCCGGTCGAACTGGTCGAGCGCATCGAAGCCACGTCCGGCAAAAAGGTCTCGATGCTCTGGGTCGAAACCGACAGCGGCAGCGCGGCGAAAGTCTTCTTCACCCCGCCCAAGGGTGAACGTCGCGGCGAGATGCGCTATTTCGATCCGTACACCGCCGAGTTCATGGGTGATGCCGTCGGCCAGGATTTCTTCGGCCTGATGCTGCAGTTGCACCGCTTCCTCGCCATGGGCGATACCGGCCGCAACATCACTGGCGCCTGCACCCTGATCCTGCTGTTCTTCTGCCTCTCCGGTCTGTACTTGCGCTGGCCGCGTCAGTGGAACAGCTGGCGCGTCTGGCTGACGCTGGACTGGAAGAAAAAGGGCCGTGCTTTCAATTGGGATCTGCATTCGGTGGCCGGCACCTGGTGCCTGTTGGTCTATCTGCTGTTGGCGCTGACCGGGTTGTCGTGGTCGTACGAGTGGTACAACAAAGGCCTGACCAAACTGCTTTCCGATGCACCGCAAAACGAGCGCGTGCGCGGCGGTCGTGGCCCGGCGCCAGAAGGCCCGGCACCGACCGCCGATTACGCGGCGATGTGGAGCAGCATCTACAGCGCTGCCGGCCCGGGTCTGGCCGCGTACAACATCCGCATGCCGGCCGTCGCTGGCCAACCGGCAACCGTGTTCTATCTGCTCGACAGCTCGCCGCATGATCGCGCCCTGAATCAAATCACCCTCGACCCGGCCACCGGCATCGTCAAACGCGTCGACCGCTACGCCGACAAGAGCTTCAAGGCGCAACTGCTGACCAGCATTTATGCGCTGCACGTCGGCAGTTATTTCGGACTTGTCGGGCGGATTATCATTACCGTCGCGGCGGTGTGCATGCCGCTGTTTTTCATTACCGGATGGCTGCTGTACCTCGATCGCCGGCGCAAGAAAAAACAGATCAAGGATGCGCGTAAAGGGCTGGATCAACCGGTTGGCGATGCCTCGGTCTGGCTGATCGGATTTGCCAGCCAGAGCGGGTTTGCCGAGCAATTGGCGTGGCAGACCGCCGGGCAATTGCAGGCCGCCGGACTGCCGGTGAAAGTGCAGCCGCTGGCCAATGTCAGCGAACAGGATTTGCGTGAATCGAACAACGCGCTGTTTGTGGTCAGCACGTTTGGTGACGGCGAAGCGCCGGACAGCGCCCGTGGTTTCGAGCGCAAAGTCTTGAGCAAAGCCTCGACACTCGACAGCTTGAACTACTCGGTGCTCGGCCTCGGCGATCGTCAATATCAGCACTTCTGTGGTTTCGCCAAACGCCTGCATCAGTGGTTGAGCGAGCACGGCGGCAAGACCCTTTTCGCGCCGGTGGAGGTCGACAGTGGCGATCCGTACGCGCTGCGCCATTGGCAAACTCAACTCGGCCTGCTCACCGGGCAAGCCCCCGTGGATACCTGGCAAGCGCCGAGCTACGACAACTGGACGCTGACCCGCCGCGAACTGATGAACCCGGACAGCAGCGGTTCACCGGTTTATCTGTTAGGCCTGAGCGCGCCAAACACCAGCAGCTGGCTGGCCGGTGATCTGGTCGAAATACTGCCGCGCAACTGCCCGTGGGTCATCGAACATTTCCTCGACGGCCTCGGCATTCGTGGCGAGACCACGGTGAAAATCAACGGCCTTGATGAGCCGCTGGAAGTGGCACTGGCTTCGCGTCAGTTGCCCGAGCACCGCGCGCATCTGGTTGGTTTGCATGCGCAATCGTTGGTCGATGCGATGGTGCCGCTGGCCATGCGCGAATACTCGATCGCCTCGATTGCCGCCGACGGCGTGCTGGAGCTGATCGTGCGTCAGGAACAGCACGCCGATGGCAGCCTGGGTATCGGTTCCGGCTGGTTGACTGAGCACGCACCAGTGGGCGGAAGTATCAGTTTGCGGGTTCGACGCAACAGCGGGTTCCACCTGCCGAACGAACCGCTGCCGATGATTCTGCTGGGCAACGGCACTGGTCTCGCCGGGTTGCGCAGCTTGCTCAAGGCGCGGATTGCCGATGGCCAACAGCGCCAGTGGTTGCTGTTTGGCGAGCGCAATCGCGAGCACGACTTCCTCTGCCGCTCGGAGCTGGAAGAGTGGTTGATCAATGGTGATCTGGAACGGCTGGATCTGGCGTTTTCGCGCGATCAGGTCGAGAAGGTTTATGTGCAGGATCGCTTGCGTGAGTCGGCGGGTGAGTTGAAAAAATGGCTGGCGGACGGTGCGGTGATTTACATCTGCGGCAGCCTTCAGGGGATGGCCTCAGGCGTTGATCAAGTGCTTAACGACATCCTCGGTGCCGCCGAAGTCGAACGCCTGATTGAGCAGGGCCGCTATCGGCGTGATGTCTATTAAGAGCCCCTCACCCTAGCCCTCTCCCAGAGGGAGAGGGGACTGATTGGGGGGATGCTTGAGAAGTACGCCGACCTGAACGTGCTTCACCGAATCCAGAATCGAGAGAGGGTTTTGTACCTGATCTCATAATCGACTCGATCTTTCAGGTCGACGTACCTCTTCAGACACCTCCGTCGGCCCCCTCTCCCTCCGGGAGAGGGCTGGGGTGAGGGTCTGCCCTTGATCTTTAAGCGGGCTGCAATTTTTTCTCAAAAACCGCCACCCCATTCAAATCCCGCAACACCACACTCATCTCCCCACTCCCCCCTTCAATATTCACCTCGCCAAAAAACTGAAACCCGGCAAACGGCGACGCGTTCTGCACCGGCGGCGCCTTCTCGAACACCACCTCCGGCCCAAAGGTTTTATCCAGCGGATTAGGCCCGAAACTCCCGGCGTTCAACGGCCCGGCGACAAACTCCCAGAACGGTTCGAAATCCTGAAACGCCGCACGATCCGGGTGATAGTGATGCGCCGCACAGTAATGCACGTCGGCAGTCAGAAAGACAAAATTGCGCACCTGTTGCGCGCGCAGGTAGCCGAGCAATTCAGCAACTTCCAGCTCGCGTCCCTGCGCCGGGCCCGGATCACCGTTAGCCACCGCTTCCCAACGCGCGACACCCGGACTGACCTCGCCATCCGGCACGCCCAGACCAATCGGCATGTCAGCGGCGATGACCTTCCACTGGGCTTTGGATTTCTTCAAACCGCGCTTGAGCCAGTCCAGTTGCTCACGCCCCAGAAACGCTTTCGCCGCGCCGAGGTTGTCGTCATTGGCGCCGCGATAGCTGCGCATGTCGAGCACGAACACATCGAGCATCGGCCCGTAACTGAGCTTGCGATAAATCCGCCCGCCGCCGTCGGCAGCCTGCAAACGCATCGGCGAGTATTCCAGCCACGCCTTGCGTGCGCGCCCGACCAGGGTGTGGATATCTTTTTCCTGATAGCGCTCATCGAGCTGCTTGCCCGGCGACCAGTTGTTGACCACTTCATGGTCGTCCCACTGCCAGATCTGCGGCACTTCGGCGTTGAAGCGGCGGATGTTTTCGTCCATCAGGTTGTAGCGGTAGTTGCCGCGATAGTCGTCGAGGGTCTGCGCGACTTTGCTCTTGGCTTCGGTAGTGAGGTTGCGCCACACCCGACCGTTTTCGGTGGCCAGTTGAGCGGGCACCGGGCCGTCAGCGTAGATGGTGTCGCCGCTGTGGATAAAGAAGTCCGGCAGGCGCAGGCGCATGGCTTCGTAGATGCGCATGCCGCCGATGTCCGGGTTGATGCCGAAGCCCTGGCCGACGGTGTCGCCGCTCCAGACGAAACGAATATTGCGCCGCGCCGTCGGTGCACTGCGCAAGTGACCCAGCCACGGCTCGCTGGCGACGCCGGTGCGGGCATCCTTGAAATACACGCGATAGAAAATCGCCTGATCGGCCGGCAACCCGGTGAGCTCAACGCGGGCGGTGAAATCTGTGCGCGCATCGGCCAGCGCCGAGACCACCCGGCGCGGATGGCGAAACTGGCTGCGGGTGTCCCACTCGACCACCATATGCGCGGGGCGATCGCTGCGGCTCCAGATCATCGCGCGGTCGCCCTGCAGGTCGCCGGACTGCACGCCATCGGTCAGTTGCGGCCGGTCCTTGACCGAGGCAATCACCGCCGGCGCCAGGCCTGGCATCAGCAATCCGGCGCCGACAACCTGCACGACACGCCGGCGACCGGGGTTGAAATCGCTCATGGTGTTCTCCCTGAAAAAAGGAAAACTTAAGCACGCCTATATGAACTCGCCATGACACCACTAACCATTGTGGGAGCGAGCCTGCTCGCGAAAGCGGTGTGCCAGTCAACATAAATGTCGCTGGCAGATTGCATTCGCGAGCAGGCTCGCTCCCACAGGGGATTTGTGTTGTCAGTCAGGCCTTCGCCGGTTCCAGCGCTAGCTCGACAGCCTCAGGACGCTTGACCGTCGCATAGACCACAGCCGTCAACAAACTCCCCGCGACAATCGCCAGCAGATACAACAACGCATGATTGATCGCATTCGGAATCGCCAACACAAACAAACCACCGTGTGGCGCCATCAGTTTGCAGCCGAAATACATCGACAAAGCGCCAGTCAACGCACCACCGGCAATGCTCGCCGGAATCACCCGCAACGGGTCTTTCGCAGCAAACGGAATCGCCCCTTCGGAGATAAAGCACAGGCCCAGCACCAGCGCCGCTTTGCCCGCCTCGCGCTCAGTCTGAGCGAACTTGCGCCGCGCTATAAACGTGGCGATGCCCAGGCCAATCGGCGGCACCATGCCCGCCGCCATCGTCGCGGCCATCGGTGCATAACTCTGCGACGCCAGCAGCCCCACCGAAAACGCATACGCCGCTTTGTTGATCGGCCCACCGAGGTCGACGCACATCATGCCGCCGAGCAGCACGCCAAGTAGAATTGCGTTGGTAGTACCCATGCTGTCGAGGAAATGCGTGAGCGCCCCGAGCATGCCGGCGACCGGTTTGCCAACCACGTAAATCATCACCAGTCCGGTAAACAGACTGGCGAACAACGGGATGATCAGAATCGGTTTCAGCGCTTCGAGGCTCTGCGGCAGAGCGACATAACGGCTGATAGCTTTCGCCGCATAACCGGCGATAAACCCGGCGACGATGCCACCGATAAACCCCGCGCCCAACGTACTCGCGAGCAAACCACCGATCATCCCCGGCGCCAGGCCCGGACGGTCGGCGATCGAATACGCGATGTAACCGGCCAGCAGCGGCACCATCAACTTGAACGCGGTCTCGCCGCCGATCTGCATCAGCGCAGCGGCCAGCGTGCCTTCTTCCTTGAACGCGGTGATGCCGAACACAAACGACAGCGCAATCATCAAACCGCCCGCCACGACCATTGGCAGCATGAACGACACGCCGGTCAGCAGGTGTTTGTAGACGCCGGTTTTCTCCTGCTTGGCCGGGACCTTGCCGTCGCTCGCAGCGCTTTCCACTGCGCCTTCGGCCAAGGCTTTTTTCAGTGTGGCTTCGGACTGCTTCAAGGCAATCCCGGTGCCGCAACGATAGATTTTCTTGCCGGCGAAACGCTCGGTGGCGACTTCGATGTCCGCCGCCAGCAACACCACGTCCGCGTCGGCAATCGCCGCTGCGCTCAACGGGGTTTTCGCGCCCACCGAGCCTTGGGTTTCGACCTGCAGTTCGTAACCCAGACGCTTGGCGGTCTGCTGCAGGGCTTCGGCCGCCATGAAGGTATGGGCGACACCGGTCGGGCATGCGGTGATGGCGACGAGGCGTGGCGCACGCGGCGCATCAGCCACCGGGTCAGCAGCGCCGACGACGTAAACTTCAGCCTCTTCAGCACCACGACGCAGCACCGCTTCGACATCCTGCAGCGCCTGCGCCGGGGCAATCTGGAAAACCCGTTTGCCGACGAACCGCGTCATGTCGACCGCGCCGGTGGCGACCAGCAAAACCCACTCCGCCGCTTCGATTGTCGCTGCCGACAACTCGCGTTCCGGGTGCGCGGCATCGACCACTTCAACACTGGTGCTCCAGCCCTGACGCTGCGCCGCCGCATCGAGCAATCGCGCGCACAGCACACTGGTGACCATGCCGTTCGGGCAAGCCGTAACAATGGCTAATTTCATGAAAAACCCTCTTATTGTTCTGTCAGGGGGCGAACGCGCACGCCCTGTTCGAGCTGCGCCAGTTGCGCGGTGTCGTTGATGCCGAAACCGATCTGGGTCACCGCCATCGCGGCAATCGCGGTGGCGGTGCGCAGGGTTTGTTCAGGCGTGTCGGCACTGAGCAAACCGTGGAGCATGCCGGCCAGCAACGAATCACCGGCACCGACGGTGCTGGCGACGCTGACCTTCGGTGGCGTGGCGTGCAGTGCCGAACCGACGCTGAACCAGTTCACGCCATCAGCACCGTGAGAAATCACCACGTGCTCGATACCTTGGGCATGCAAACTCGCCGCTGCTTGCGCTTCCGCCGCGTGAGAAACCACTTCGCAACCGAGCGCGTCGGCGAGTTCTTCAGTGTTCGGTTTAATCAGCCATGGACTGGCTTTCAAAGCTTCGCGCAATGCTGCGCCGCTGCTGTCGAGAGCGACTTTCAGGCCAAGTTGATTGAGCATTTCGATCAATTCACGCAACCACTGCGCGGTCACACCACGCGGCAAACTGCCGGCAACCACCACGGCGTCATGACCCGGCGCAATCTGCACCAGACGCTCCAGCAACGCCTGCTGCGCGGCGGCATCGACCACCGGCCCCGGGCCGTTGATGTCGGTGATGCGGCCACTTTGCTCAGCCACTTTGATGTTGCTGCGCGTCTCGCCAGGCACACGGATAAACGCGTCGATGAAACCGCGCTTGGCGAACAGGGTTTCGAACGCTTGCAGATTGTCTTCGCCGAGAAAGCCGCTGACCGTCAATTGATGACCAAGGTCGGCCAGCACTTGCGCGACGTTCACGCCTTTGCCGGCGGCATGGGTATGCATCTCGTCGCTGCGATTGACCTGACCGGCTTCCAGACGTGGCAGCTCGACAGTGAGGTCGAGCGCCGGGTTGAGGGTCAGGGTAAGAATCTTGGCCATTACAGGGCCTCCACTAATGCGCGCACTTCGTTCGCGCTGCCCACGGCCAGGGCATGTTGAGCAAGGGTTTGCGCCTGAGTCAGGCTGAGTTCGCGGATGCGTGCCTTGACTTCAGCAATGCTGCGCCCGGACACGCTGAGCTCATCGACCCCGAGGCCAACCAGCACCGGCACCGCCAGCGGATCCGCCGCCAGCTCACCGCAGACGCCGACCCATTTGCCATGGGCATGCGCGGCGCGCACGGTGATGTCGATCAGTTGCAGCACCGCCGGGTGCAAGCCATCAGCCTGCGCCGACAGGGTCGGGTGACCACGGTCGATGGCCAGGGTGTATTGGGTCAGGTCGTTGGTGCCGACGCTGAAGAAGTCGACTTCCTTGGCCAATACCGGCGCGAGTAACGCGGCGGACGGCACTTCGATCATGATCCCCAGTTGCAGATCGGCGACCGGGATTTCCAGCCGTAGACGTTCGGTCATGTCGCGGGCCTGACGCCACTCTTCGACGCTGCCGACCATCGGGAACATGATCCGCAACGGACGGTTATCCGCCGAACGCAGCAACGCGCGCAATTGCGCTTCCATGATCTGTGGGCGCTGCAAGGTCAAGCGAATGCCACGCACGCCGAGGAACGGGTTTTCTTCCTTGGCGATCGGCCAATACGGCAGCGGTTTGTCGCCGCCGACGTCAAGGGTGCGGACCACCAGCGGACGCCCGGCGAGGCCATCGAGAACGCGGCGGTATTCGGCTTCCTGCGTCGCCTCGTCCGGCGCTTGCGGATGGGCCATGAAAATCAGTTCGGTGCGCAGCAGACCGATGCCTTCGGCGCCCTGCTCCACCGCGCTGATCACGCCAGCGCTTTCGCCGATGTTGGCGAACACTTCAACGGCGTGGCCGTCGGTGGTGTGTGCCGGTTGATGACGTTGCTCAGCGGCAATCTTCAGGCGTTGCTCGCGGGTGTCGCGTTCTTCGGTTGCACGTTGCAGGGTCGCAGCATCGGCGTCGACGTGCAGGCGACCGCGTTGACCGTCGAGCAATAACGGCGTGCCCGGTTTTAGCAGCAGCACCGCTGCGCCAGCGCCAACCAGCGCCGGGATGCCAAGGGCACGCGCGACGATTGCACTGTGCGCGGTGGCGCCACCGCGTGCGGTGAGAATCCCCGCGACACGCGCCGGGTCCAGACGCGCGACGTCGGACGGGCCGACCTCGTCCATCACCAGAATGTACGGTTGCTCAGGCTCGCTCGGGGTTTGCACGCCACACAGTTGCGCCAGCACGCGACGCCCAACGTCACGCAGGTCCGCCGCGCGTTCGGCGAGCAACGCGTCTTGTAGCGATTCCTGTTGTTTGGCCGCCGCTTCGATCACCGCCATCCACGCCGCTTCGGCGCTTTCGCCTTGTTTGAGGCGGGTGTCGACTTCGTCGGTGAGTTCCGGGTCGTCGAGCATTTCCTGATGGGTGATGAAGATCTCGCGGATGGCTTTGGCTTTACTGCGCTCAATCAGGCCCTGGATGTCGCTGCGCACGTCGCTGAGCGCTTGCTTGAGACGTTCGCGTTCAACGGCGGCGGACTCGCCCCGCAACGGGTAATCAATGGTTTGTTGCACCTGAATATGCGCAGGCCCAATGGCAATGCCCGGAGCCGCGGGGATCGCTTGCAACTGGGCGCCTGAGGCCGGGGCGACGACCACTTCAGCGATGTCGGCGATGATTTCGCGCTGCTGGCTCACGGCGGGCAACGGCTCGACTTCTTCGCCGAGGCCTTCTTCGATGGCGGCGAGTAGTGCGGGCAAGGCATCGGCGGCGATGCTCGGTTCAGCGATCAGCTCAAGCACTTGACCACGACGAGCACCGAGGCTGAGCAGTTTGCTCAGACTTTTAACCGACACGGCGCTGTCCTGACCGTCAACGATGCGCACGCGAATTTCGCCATCAAAACTCTTCGCCAACTGCGCGAGGATCTTCGCTGGCCGCGCGTGCAAGCCGTGGGCGTTGGCCAGCGCAATGCGAGCGCTCGGCCAATCGGCGGGCAATTCACCGCCGAGCACTTCGAGAACTTTGCGACTGCTGGTAGCGCGGCCCAGTTCATGGCCACGACCTTCGATCAGCAACGCACACAGGCGTTCAAGCAACGCTTGATGCGCTTCGCCAAGACTGGCCAGGCAGAACAGACCGCTGAGCGGCTGGCCGAGGTAGCGCATCGGTTTGTCCGGTGTGACGAACGCCAGGCCTGGACGCTTCACCGTTTGTTCGCTGTGCAACCACCACAACCCGTCGCCCAGCGGCAGCGCTTCGACCTGTTGCAGCACCGCCGAGAAACCGTTGCTCACACAATCGGCCTGACGCAGCAGACGCGCGCCTCGCCAGACCAGCTCTTCGAAATCATCGGCCGATACACCGAGGCCAATCATCTGCGCATCGAGTGCCAACTCTTGCGGCGCGCCTTGCAGCAGTTTCAGCAGCGCTTCGGGGGAGCTGGCGCGACGCAGGGCCTGGCCCAGATCGGTCTCGCCGAGGGCACGGGTCAGCAGTTGCAACAGGCGCAGGTGTTCGTCGGATTTGGCGGCGATACCGATCGCCAGATAAACGATCTGGCCATCGCCCCAATCCACGCCTTCCGGGAACTGCATCAGACGCACGCCGGTGGCGAATACCTGATCGCGGGTTTCCGGAGTGCCGTGGGGAATGGCAATACCTTGACCGAGAAAGGTCGAGCCCTGGGCTTCCCGTGCCTGCAATCCAGCGAGGTAACCGTCGGCAACCAGACCATCGGCCACCAGGTGATTGGCGAGCAGTTGCAGGGCAGCGGGTTTATCCACAGCCGATTGGCCCATGGATATCTGCTCTATAGTGAGCTCGAGCATGCGATCTCCTTTTTGGCGCTTTATGAGTGCCAGGTATTGTTTTGGATGGTTGCAGCTTAGGCGCTCTGCCGCTTTGCTTTTCGGCGGCAGTTTTGGCGGTTTCACGGCAGTACCGGCCAAAGGCGTCTAAAACGTAGAAAATACGCTTGCTGAAACGTTTAATCTAGATTGATCGGCACGTTACTCGATAATGTCCCATCCTTGAAGTCCAACTTGTCGGATGCGCTGCGACAATAGTCGCCTGCCCTAATCGGGTAGGATTGGCGAAAATGTGGCGGCAAGCTCGAAAAAACAAGGAAATACCGGGTTGAAACTCAGTGATATCGCGCGGTTGGCCGGAGTGTCCGTGACCACCGCCAGCTACGTCATCAACGGCAAGGCCGAACAGCAACGCATCAGCACCGCGACCGTCGAGCGGGTGCGAGCGGTGGTCGACCTGCACGGCTTCACGCCAAACCCTCAAGCGGCCGGGCTGCGCAGTCGGCACACGCGCACGCTGGGCTTTATTCTGCCGGATCTGGAAAACCCCAGTTACGCGCGGATCGCCAAGCTGCTCGAGCAAGGTGCGCGGGCACGCGGTTATCAGTTGCTGATCGCCAGCTCCGACGATGCGCCAGACAGCGAGCGGCAACTGCTGCAATTGTTCCGCGCGCGTCGCTGTGATGCGCTGATCGTCGCCAGTTGCCTGCCGGCCGGCGATGACAGCTATCGGCAGTTGCAGGCCAAAGGTCTGCCGATCATTGCCATCGACCGGGTCATGGAGCCGGAGCATTTTTGCTCGGTGATCAGTGACGACCGCGAAGCCAGCCTGCACCTGACCCAGAGTCTGCTCGATCCGCAACCCAAGCAGATCGTCCTGCTCGGTGCGCGCCCGGAATTGAGCATCAGTCAGGAACGTGCCGCCGGTTTCAAACAGGCACTGGTCGATTTCAAAGGCGAAGTGCTGGTCGAACACGCCGAGTCCTTCAGCCGCGAATGCGGCAAGCAATTGATGGAAGAACTCCTGCAACGTCTGGGGCATTTGCCTGATGCGTTGGTGACCACTTCCTACGTGCTGTTGCAGGGCGTATTCGATGCGCTGCATGACTTTCCGCTGAAATCTCGCCCGCTGCGCCTCGGCACCTTCGGCGATACGCAATTGCTGGATTTTCTGCCACTGCCGGTCAACGCCATGGCCCAGCAGCACCAGTTGATCGCCGACAAGGCGCTGGAACTGGCGCTGGCGGCGGTCGAGCAGTCGGAATACAAGCCCGGCGTGCAGGCCATTGCCCGGACCTTCAAGCAGCGTATTCACCGGGACTGAACCGTGGAGCTGATCGACAGCCACACCCACCTCGACTTCCCCGACTTCGACGCCGACCGCCCGGCGTTGCTCGCCGAATGCCGCGCCCTCGGGGTGCGGCGGATGGTGGTGTTGGGTGTCCATGAGGGCAATTGGCAGCGGGTGTGGGATCTGGTGCAGAGCGATGTCGATTTGTACGCGGCATTCGGCCTGCATCCGGTGTATCTCGATCAGCATCGCCCCGAAGATTTGTCGGCTTTGGGTGACTGGCTGACCCGGCTGCGTGGTCATCGGCAGTTGTGTGCGGTGGGCGAGATCGGTCTGGATTACTTCATTGAATCACTCGACCGCGAGCGGCAGCAGGCGCTGTTCGACGCGCAGCTGCAATTGGCGGCTGACTTCGAATTACCGGCATTAATCCACGCTCGCCGCAGTCATGCGGCGGTGATCGCGACGCTCAAGCGCTTCAAGCTCAAACGCGCGGGGATCATCCACGCCTTTGCCGGCAGCCGTGAAGAAGCGCGGGAGTACATCAAACTGGGTTTCAAACTGGGCCTGGGCGGCGCACCGACCTGGCCGCAAGCGTTGCGCATGCATCGGGTATTGGCGGAACTACCGCTAGAGTCGATTGTGCTGGAAACCGATTCGCCGGACATGGCACCTGTCATGTTTCCCGGTCAGCGCAACAGTCCGGCGCACTTGCCGGCGATTTGTGAGGCGTTGGCCGGTTTGATGAATATCCGTCCACAACAATTGGCCACGGCCAGTACCGCCAACAGCTGCGAGATATTCGGCTGGTAATCAGTCGGCGTGCGCCTTGGCGGCCTCCAGAATCAGCGTCAGGTGTTGACGCTGACGCGCGTAACGGACGACCACGAAGTACACGAAGATGGTGATCAGTGAAGCGTTCAGTTGTTCGGTGACGCTAAGCAGGCCCACCCATTCCATCACCAACGCCACCAGCAGCGCGGTGCACACCGTCACCGAAGCGCTGAAACGCAGCAGCGCCAGTGAATCGAGGGACTTGAAGCGTCTGATCTGTTGCGGGCAACGCAGCTCCAGCGCTTGCTGGCAATGTTCGCAGGTGAACGGTTCATTGATCGAGATGGCATTGAGTTGCCACGGTTTGAGCAGCTGCGTGGTCCGGCAATGAGCACAACGGCCCTGAACTCCCAGAGTTGCGGCAGACATGAGCGGCCTCCTCTACGCGAACGATGAGCATGGATACTGGCTCATTAATGGGGAAATGCCAGAGCCTGGAGAGAAACAGGATTGGGCTTACGGGCCGAAGTGAAAAAGTACTACAAAAAATTCTGATAAAACGCGGACCACTGTAGGAGTCAGACGCGGAAGGCGCTGATCAGTTGTTTGAGTTCAACGACCTGGGCTGACAGCGCCCGGCTGGCATCTTCGGTCTGATGCGCACCGTGCGCCGTACGTTCGCCGGCGCGGTTGATCTCGACGATGTTCTGATCGATGTCATGGGCCACCGCCGTTTGCTGTTCAACCGCCGCAGCGATCTGCTGGTTCTGATCGACGATCATGCCGACCGCTCCGAGGATATTTTCCAGCGCCTGCTGGACCTTTTCCGACTGCCCGACCGTGCCATTGGCCATCTGATGGCTGACGCCCATAGCCTTCACCGCCGCCCCGACGCCGCCGTGCAGCTTGGCGATCATGTGTTCGATTTCTTCAGTTGATTGCTGGGTGCGTTTGGCCAGCGTGCGCACTTCGTCGGCGACCACCGCAAAACCGCGGCCCTGCTCGCCAGCGCGAGCCGCTTCGATCGCGGCATTAAGCGCCAGCAGGTTGGTTTGTTCGGCGATGCTTTTGATCACTTCCAGTACCCGGCTGATCGACTGGCTGTCACTGGCCAACTGGTTGATCACCAGCACCGACTGGTCGATCTCGCTGGCCAGCGCGGCAATGCTGCCCTGCTGCGATTCGACCAGGCCACGACCACTGATGGTCTCATCATTGACGCTGTGGGCACTGCTCACCGCTGCGGCGGCACTGCGCGCTACCTCCAGTGAGGTTGCCGACATCTGGTTCATCGCCGTCGCCACTTGCTCAATCTGCGTACGCTGTCCGGCGACCGCCTGGTTGCTTTGCGCCGAGACGTTTTCAACTTGCCCGGCCTGGCGCTCGACCTCGCCGACGGTCTGCCCCACCCGTTCAATCAAGTCGTGAATCTTTTTTACCGTGCCATTAAACACCTCACCCAACTCACCCAATTCATCGCGGCTGTTGGCCTTGAAGTTGACCGTCATGTCGCCGGCCGCGACCTTGTCCATCATTGCCCCAAGGCGTTTAAGCGTGGTGCGGGTCGAGGCGTAAAAACCGCCGTAGAGATAGAAAATCAGCACAAACACCACCGACAGCGCCACCGCCTGCAAGACCATGTGCGTGCGGTTTTGCGCCAGACGTTGCTGCAATTGGGTGTCGAGGAATTTCAACGTGGCTTCGTTGAGCTGGTAAGTCCGGTCGATCAGTGCGGTGACCTGATCGTAAAACGCCTGCCACGGTGCATCAAGGGTGTCGGCCATGACGACCTGCTCTTCGAACAGTTCGCTGGCCTGTTTCAGCGAGGCCTTGCTGCTGTCGGCCGCCGCGTTGAGGTTTTCCCGCGCGGCTTTACTGGAGCCGAGGGCGTCCTGCAGTTTCAGAGCGTACTCGGCCTGGAGTTTTTCGAGCTGCACCAACAGCTCATCGAAACGGGTACTCGATGCACTGTTGAGAAAACCCTGACCCAATGAATACGAGCCCATCGCCCGACCTTCGCCGAGGGTTTGCGTGACGGTCGGCGTGATCAGGGTGACCAGTTCGCTGAGCTGGCGGATATCGCTCTGGTTGTCGCGGCTCAAACCGGCCTGACTGGTGATGATCTGGCTGAAAATCTGTGCACTGGCCAGCAATTTACCGATCAAGGCGCTTTTGCTTTGCAGCGAGTTTTCCACTTGCTGGGCCTTGAACGCGGCGATCATTTCATCGCGTTTGCCATCGAATACCTTGATCTGCTCGGGATCGTCGGTCATTGCAGCCAGACCTTGCAGGCGCGCCAGAACCGCTTGTTCGAGCGTGGTGATCTGCGCCTCGACATTGCCGGCCTTGCCGGACTGGCCGAGGGTGACGTTGACCTGCACCAGATTGTTGAGGGTTTCCAGATCCCGGCGCAGGGCCAGGCTACTGCCCAGCAGGTCAAGGCTTTGCAGCTCGACCCGAGTGCCCTGGAATTCGCGGTACGAATCGCGCACCAGATAGAAATTGGTCACCAGCATCGGCACCAGGAACAGTACGCTGATCAGGCTGAACTTCATGCCGAAGCTCAGACGGTTCATCAGCGAGACAGCGGGATAGAGCAAGCTCTTCACTGGAAGTCTCCCTTGGTTTTTCTTGTTTTTATTGGCAGGCGCGGGGCGACAGCAGATAGCCACTATCGAGCGCCATCTCTGTATAGCTCAAATCGAAGGGAGGTTTTGTAACTTAAGGTTAACGACATCGCAGCCCGCGAAACACACATCTCCCTGTAGGAGGTGCCGCAGGCTGCGATCTTTTGATCTTTCTTTGAATCAGTGAATCAGAACCGTCCACAAGGCAAACCCGGCATACCACAGCACCGCCGCACGCAGCAGCAGTTCCCACAGGCAATCGAGGGTGTTGATGCCGTCCGGCCCGACCACGGGAGGTGGAATCTCGCCCGCCGCCAAACCGACCCGATTAATCAGTTGCGCAGCGCTGATGTTCCAGTTGAGCAATTCATGCAGCATCACCCGGCTGACCGCGACAAAGTTGCCGACCAGCGCCAGACTCGCGGCCAGCAAGCGTACCGGCAGCCAGTCAAAGGCATGCCGCAGTTGCGCGGCGCGCTCGACCAGTGCCGGGTTCTGGCCGTGTTCCTGCGCCAGCGCCAACAGGCGATACGCCAATGCTGCCACCGGGCCGAGCACGAAATACCAGAAGATCACCGCAAAAAAGCTCTGATAGGCCTGCCACAGCAGATGCCCCTGCACGCTTTCAAGCAACTGCTCGCCGCTGTCGGCGCAAATGTTCAAATCGCGCTTGGCGACATGGGCCGCTGCTTGCAGATCCTCACGGCGCCAGGCATCGCGAAACGGCCCGAGACCGCCAAGCAAGTCGCCGCGCCCCAGGCTGTAAATCACCACCAGCAAATGCACCGGCAACGCCAGCAGACCGTAGGCCACCGGTTCCAGCACCACCAGCAACAGCGCCAGCAAGGCCACCGGAAACAGCACCAGAATCGTCAGCACCAGCCAGGGCTGTTTGGCCATCCGCGCGCTGCTTTCGAGCTTGTTCAGTTCGCGGATCCATCCGCCATCGCGTTGAACCCGATGACGCAGGGCCGAAAACTTCTCGATCCACAGCGCCAGCAGTAACACCAGAAAACTCATTGTCCTTCCTCTTGTGCCAGGGCTGCGCGGTAACGCGCCCAGTCGAATGCCGGGCCAGGATCGGTCTTACGCCCGGGTGCTATGTCGCTGTGCCCACAAATACGGGCGCCGGTGATGGCCGGAAATGCGCTTTGCAACTGGCGGGTCAACGCCGTCAACGCCTGATACTGCGCGTCGGTGAACGGTAGATCATCGGTGCCTTCGAGCTCGATGCCCACGGAAAAATCGTTACAGGTTTCACGCCCTTCGAACACCGATACACCCGCATGCCACGCCCGCTCAAGACAGGAGACAAACTGGGTGACCTTGCCGTCACGTTCAATCAGAAAATGCGCCGAGACGCGCAGGTCAGCGATCCCTGCAAAGTAGGGATGTTCGGTGACATCAAGACGATTCTGGAAAAATTCCTGCACCTTGCCGGTGGCGAACTGCGCCGGTGGCAGGCTGATGTTGTGGATGACCAACAGGGAAACTTCGCCCGCAGGGCGTTCATTGAAGTTGGGCGATGGGCAGACCTGCACCCCGTGACACCACCCGCTAGCGGGATCCAACTGCATACCGATTCCTTCAACGCCGACTGTGTTGGCGCCCAGTATGCCGTGATCGGCCCCCGGCGCGCGATCACTTGCCGCGATTGAGTCGCCGCAGGTTGCCGAGCACCGACTCCAGCGCGCGGTCGAACAGCAAAGTGTCGTCCAGCGCACGCACCACGCCGCGCTCGAATTCCACGGCCAGCACAATGCGGCTGCGCTCCAGCACCTTCATGCCGGTGCGATCGACAAATACATACTTGCCGGTGGCTTCGATGATAGCCGCCAGCTTGCAGCGCAGACTGTGTTCATCGTCTTCCTGAAACGTCACCCAACTGCCCAGACGCAGTTGCTCGACCTGACGCAGACCGGCGGCGTCGTGGGGCAAGCGTACCGATGTCATCGCCATAACGCCCTCATCGACGGTGTGCAGCACGATCTGCTGCGACACTTCGATCATAGGCGTGCCCTGATCCGATTCGCCGGAACGCTCCAGCACACGTACATGCAGGACTTCCAGTTCACTGAAAAACTCGCTGGTGGCGAAGGGGTCAAACGCCGAACTGCTCAGACCATCACGCAGCGACTTGAGCAACCCCGGCACAAGTGCCAACAAGCGCAGGCTGGATTCAGCGTCTTCATGACGCTGCACACTCCAGATCAATTGCTCCATGGTCTGCACATCGGCCTGCCATTCGGCTGACTGATCACCATGTTTGAGGCACGTCAGCAGCAATACTTTGCTCCAGGCGTCCTGTACGAAGGTGACAACGGACGGCGGCAGTGTCTTGCCCAGCAGTGCCTGATTCAATGCCCGTTCGACCCGACGCCGGGCCAGTTCGGTTTTTGCTCGCCCTTCTTCGGCGTCACGCAGGCGCTGTTCAAGCAACTCGCTGCGGCGACGCTCGTCGCTGGTGAACGCGAGGAAATCAGCCAGCAACTCGGAAAAAATCGCCGGATCGTCGACAAAATCGGTCAGCAGGCGCTGCACCACCTGTTCGATGCGCAGGTACAAGTTGTCGCGCGCCTCACCGTCGCAGTCGCCCCAGCCCATGGCCGCCTCGGCAATTTCGTTGAGCAGACGCCGCGCCGGATGGGTGCTGCGGCTGAAGAAACTCTTGTCGAGCACCGCGACCTTGAGCATCGGAATCTGCAACCGGGCGATCAAAGCCTTGAGCGAATCCGGCACATTGCGGTCTTCAAGAATGCAGTCGAAGACCATGGCAATCAGGTTGATCACGTCTTCGTCCGCATCGCCCACGATCCGCGACTTGCCGCTTCTGACGCTGACCCGAGTCAGCAACTGTTCGAGCTGATTGCGCAGATCGAAGTCGTCCTGCGCCGCCAGTGCCGGCACGTATTGTTGCAAGTGCGAAAGCAGGCGCAGCAGGTCGCGGGTGGAAATCGGTTGCGCCGCAACGCTGGACTCCAAAGTCGGCGCGACACTGCCACGCACCTGCGCGAGCAATTGTTGCAACGCGGCGAAGACCTCCTGCACGCCTTCGTCGACGGGCGGCGTGTCGTCACTGTCTTCGCTGTTCACATTGGCGATCGCACGATCAATCGCACGGCGCGCCGGAGCGGGCTTCAACTCGGGCAACACACCGGTGGCGAGCAGCAACTGATTGGCTTCGGCATAAAGCTGTTCGGCGTCGGCCAAGACATAACGCTCGAACAGTTTGAGCAGGATCAGCTTGACCTTGATCTCCACGCCCAGGTTACGCCCGGCCTGGAGGAAAAACTCGCAAAGCATCGCCGGGCCGAGCGGGTTGTGTTGGTCGTCGAGGGTGTTGCCGAGCAGCGCGTTAAGCCGCGCGGTCAGTTGATGGAGCGCGAAGCCGTCACGCTTGAGTACGCGACCGACCATAGTCTCGACCGCCACACTGCGCTCCATGTCATCGCTGCGCGGTGCCAGCTCGTCGTATAACAGGGCATGCGGTAGCGTGTTGTGCGTGGGGTCGTATTGGGTCAGGCCAACGAAGGCTTCGAAGAATTGCTCAAGAAAACCGCGTTCGATGTTTTTGCGCTTCAGACGCAAGTCACGCATGGCTTCGAAGAAGATGTTCTGTTCGACGTCGTTGCGCGCCCGGTCGGCCATTTCAAACAGCGTGTCGTCGGCGTTATCAAACAGCTCCTGCAAACCGTGGCGCAGTTGCTGGGCAGCCTTGTCGCGAACCTGAAGCAGAATCACAGGCAGGCGGGCGAGCGGCGAATGATTCGCCTGTTCGATAGTGCCCTTGTGCAAAGGCACTACTTTCCCGTCGTTGTGCATCCAAGCCTCCTGAAACGGTGATTCGTTCGGTCACTTTCAACATAAGCCTCCTGTGAGAGCGAGCTTGCTCGCGAAGGCGATCTGTCAGTGACATTGTTGTGACTGACACTGCGCTTTCGCGAGCAAGTTCGCTCCCACAGGTCTCAACAACTTTGGCCGCACCACACGTCAAAGCTATGACGTCAAATGCAAGGCGGATTATCTTTCATAACTTGCACCCGACGCCATAGCCGTCAGGGTTTCCCCTATGCCTGGCCCCCTCTCAGTGACCACACGTCAACGGCGTTTGCTCAAAGAAAATCGACCGGATGCAGGCAAGCGCGCGCGTTCTCGCCTTGGGTTGGCTCGTGCCATGCCCCTATAATCGAACCACTTTGTTTGTGGAGCCCGTTATGCCGAATCTACGTCTCGCCGATTTGACCGCCGAAATCGAAGCCAACGTGCGCCGTGCGTTGCTCGAAGACATCGGCAGCGGCGACATTACCGCGCAACTGATCCCGGCCGAGCGTCTGGCCAAAGCCACCATCATCACGCGCGACGCAGCTGTCATCTGCGGCACCGCTTGGGTCGATGCGGTGTTTCGTCAGCTGGACCCGCGCGTAGCGGTGCACTGGCAAGTGATCGATGGCGAACGGGTCAAGCCCAATCAGCCGCTGTTTCATCTGGAAGGCCCGGCACGATCGCTGTTGACGGGAGAACGCAGTGCGCTGAACTTCCTGCAACTGTTGTCCGGTGTGGCGACGCGCGCGCAGTACCTGGCGGATTTCGTCGGCGCCACTCAGGTCAAGTTGCTCGATACCCGCAAAACCCTGCCAGGCCTGCGTCTGGCGCAGAAATATGCGGTGACCTGCGGCGGCTGCCACAACCATCGCATCGGCCTATACGACGCGTTCCTGATCAAGGAAAACCACATCGCTGCCAGCGGTGGCATTCCACAAGCCATTGCCGCCGCGCACAAGATCGCGCCGGGCAAACCGGTGGAAGTCGAAGTGGAGAGTCTGGGCGAGTTGAAGGAAGCACTGGCCGCTGGGGCCGATATCATCATGCTTGATGAGTTGAGCCTGGACGACATGCGCGAGGCCGTACGCCTGAACGGCGGCAAGGCGAAGCTGGAAGCGAGCGGCGGTATCAACGAAAGCACGCTGCTGCCGATCGCCGAAACCGGCGTGGATTACATCTCGATTGGTGCGATGACCAAGGATGTGAAAGCGGTGGATCTGTCGATGCGCCTCAGCCTCTGAAGACTTCGCGCAATAAAAAACGCCAGCCCGGTTGAGGCTGGCGTTTTTGTTTCAGACCACCAGATTGTTCATCTCGCAGTACTCTTCCCAATCGACACCCAGCACTTCAGCCGCCTCTTTGTGCAGCACAAGGCGCTGCGCCTCGAACTCCTCCGGCGTGCTCGTGTACTTGAGCGTCAGCTCCCACGGCTGCAGGCCCTGGGCTTCAGCCTCGTCTTCGAAGGCCCACTGAATCTGATCTTTCTGATCATCGGGACTTAGGTCCTTGATCTCTTCCAGCAGCTGCGGCGCGTCGAGTTTGTACTTTTCCAGCGCTTGTTCGTGACGTTGCTCTTGAGTTAATTCGGTCATGGCGTTCTCGCTGATCGTAAGAATGGAGGATGGATCTGGATCATCAAGGATCTCTCTGACGCGGATTGTCCGGCCTTCGGAACCATTCGGGATCATCTGAAAACTGCTAAGCGATGCTCATGCAGGCACCGAATATAGGACGTTTGCATGACGAATTACACGGCTCTTTACATCTCTCCCACAAAAAGCTGACCTGCGGAACATAAATCCGCATGGCAATGAGCGGGAGTGAGGAAAACGGTGGTGCCCGAGACAGGAATCGAACCTGCGACCTTCGCGTTACGAGTGTGTTTTTTATTCATTGAGTACGGGGCAGGCCCAGCATATTTAGCAATCAAGTCAGGTTGAGTCCGCCAAAACAGAACCGTATAGTCGTTTTTGCTGCCACCTGTCACGGACGTTCCGGTATGACAACCAGGATCCCCAGCTAGGTTCTCTCGGGCATCTCTATGTAATCATTCAAAAATTAAAATGGACTCTGGCCAAATGGATGACAAGGAGCGATTCGGTTTCGCTGAAAAGGTTTACTACTACGAGCTGGAAAGGAAAGAAAAACTCATTGCGCGGCTGAGCCTTCCTCTTGCGATATTGGTCGCACTGCTTAGCTTTTTTTCCTACATGCTCGACAAGGCCCCCATAACGTCTACCGGCGGCGTTGCTGTGTTTTTTTGGATTTTCTATTGGTACGCCTGCATATGCCTAGCCGTAGGCGTATGGAATTTTTGGAAAGCCTGGAATCTCCGAGTATTCGACAAAACCCTATCCACGCTGGAAGAGATTGAAGCGTATAGAGGCGAGATGCTCAAGCTCTACGCAGAGTTCGAAGACGGAGTGGAAGAGACAGAAAAACAGATGTCTATATTCATTTACAATCAATATGTCACCGGAGCAACTACGAATACGCTGAACAATGATCGACGCTTGGCGTACTTGAATGAGGTGTCGACGTTCATGGCAGCGACAATCTTATTCGCACTGCTATCTTTCATACCGTTTTATGTTTACCACCACCCATAGGTGATCGAAATGACCACGCAGAAGCCGCCACCGCCGCCGCCCCCACCAATGCGATTTGTGCGAGACGACAAGCCTCGTCCAAGCCAGCCGCGTCCGCCGGAGCCCCCAAGACGGCCACGTTAAAACCTTTAAAAGGGGGTGGCTACGAATGCCGCCTCCTTTCCTATACTCAACTCACCCCGCCCCCAACAGCCCGATTTCTCAGTTATGCCTGAGCTGATACGCGCAAATTTGGGTTTATTCGTGCATTCCGCTTTATGAGTGACACTCATAGCGCAACAGTATTAGTAGACCACCTTAACTGTTACCGACAGCTCATACCTCCGAGCATCGAGCGAAGAGCAGGACACTGGCCGCGCCCGGGCATCGCTCGAGCAATTCGCCACCGACCACAACAAGGTGATCGCGAGCGTGTACCTGGAGAACGTCAGCGGCGCCTCGACAGACCGGCCTGAGCTGCTGCGCCTGCTCAAACACGCGCGCAAGGGTGACGTCTTGCTGGTGGAGTCGATAGACCGCCTCTCGCGCCTTCCCGTGGAACCCGGCGATCGACTCCAAAGGCCTGCGCATCGTTGCGCTCGACCTGCCGACAAGCCATCAAGGAATGCAGGACACAAAGGGAGACGAATTCACCGGCCCGATGCTGGGCGCGATCAATTCCATGAGGGTGGAAATGATGGCCGCGATCGCACGCAAGGATTACGAGCAGCGCCGCGAGCCCCAGGCGCAGGACATCGCAAAGGCTAGGGCCGCCGGCAAGTACCAGGGTCGGCCGATACATGAAGATCTGCACAAGCGCGTAAAGGAGTTACTGGCGGCAGGTCTTGGAGTGCGCGCGCGGCTCGACAAGCCTCATGCTCAACCACGACGATTCTGAAGATCAGCGACCGGGGCCACAGTAACCCTTAAGAAAGCGGTAAGGGTGGAAGATTTGGAAACGATGGCGGTGACGGTAAGGGCGGTGGCGGCGGGCGATGCCCAAGCCTTATTGCCAGTTCGCGTTGAGAAGAAGACAGCGCCGGCCAGATCATATGAACGCTCGATAGCTTCATCTTCCGCAGGTCCTTTTTATGCTGATCACGCCGAAGGGCAACCTTGAAAAAAGAAGGGCTATGGTCGACGTTGTTCTCCTTCAGCCTCCACAGAACCACGAAGGCGAATTTCGGAGAAAGGTACCCATAACCTTGATAGTAGCGAAGTGCATTAGCGAGTATTGAGCCGCCCTCCGCGTCGGCGAGCTTCTGCAGCGATCGCAAGCAAGCATCGTCGCGCATCTTCTGCGTCAACCGATCCAGCTTTTTCTGCGTGTCCTTTGTGGAGAGTTTTCGGCCCGCTTCAAATACCGAAACACCGAATCTGAGGATGCACTGAGAACCCACCCAAAGCGCGTGGCCTGTGAGCGCGTTTCGAATCTCAAACTGATAGCGTAGCGACTCCTGATCACAAAGCTCACACGTCTCAGTCGGATGCTCGTGATCCCTCACCACGTCCTTAAAAGACCACTCCTCGAAGGCCTCTGGCAGCGTCTTGCCTACAGACAGCGGAATGATGTTTTCCCAGACTCGCTGCGGGTAACTCGCCATGACCTGGCTCCTACTTCGTCCTTGCTTGATCGGAGTCGGCGTATTGCGAATCCGCCCTTTCCGCACCACGTTATCGAGCGGAACGCTGTCACCCTGCTGTCACAAGCATTCTTAACAACTGATCAGTAGCCGTGAAGCCCTTATTTTACTGGTGCCCGAGACAGGAATCGAACCTGCGACCTTCGCGTTACGAGTGCGCTGCTCTACCGGCTGAGCTACACGGGCGGTGGGCTAAACCTAGCACCGGTCTTGAAGTCCGGCAACTTCACAGAATGTCCCGATATTTCGCAGACAAAAAAATGCCCCGCCGTTTTCACGGAGGGGCATTTTCATTGCGCTAAAGCCTGGGGGTGATTAAACGCCCGAAGCCTTGGCAGCTGCCACGTCTTTGATCGACAGCTTGATACGGCCGCGGTTGTCCACGTCCAGTACCAGTACTTCAACTTCCTGGCCTTCTTTCAGGATGTCGGTCACTTTCTCTACGCGAGCGTCGCTCAGCATCGAGATGTGCACCAGACCGTCCTTGCCTGGCAGGATGTTGACGAATGCGCCGAAGTCGACGATGCGCTCAACTTTACCCACGTAGATCTTGCCGATCTCGGCTTCAGCGGTGATGCCCAGAACGCGCTGACGTGCAGCTTCAGCAGCTTCCTTGGTTTCGCCGAAGATTTTGATCGAACCGTCGTCTTCGATGTCGATCGACGCCTTGGTTTCTTCGCAGATCGCACGGATGGTCGCGCCACCTTTACCGATAACGTCACGGATTTTGTCGGTGTCGATTTTCATCGCGATCATGGTCGGAGCGTTGGCCGACAGTTCGGTACGCGACTGGCCGATGATCTGGTTCATCTGACCGAGGATGTTCAGGCGCGCTTCCAGCGCTTGGCCCAGAGCGATTTCCATGATTTCTTCGGTGATGCCCTTGATCTTGATGTCCATCTGCAACGCAGTAACGCCTTTGGCGGTACCGGCTACTTTGAAGTCCATGTCGCCCAGGTGGTCTTCGTCACCAAGGATGTCGGTCAGAACGGCGAACTTCTCGCCTTCTTTAACCAGACCCATGGCGATACCGGCAACCGGTGCTTTCATCGGCACACCAGCGTCCATCAGGGCCAGGGAAGCGCCGCAAACGGAAGCCATCGAGCTCGAACCGTTGGATTCGGTGATTTCCGAAACCACGCGGATGGTGTACGGGAACACGTCAGCGGCTGGCAGCATGGCCGAAACCGAGCGACGAGCCAGACGGCCGTGACCGATTTCACGACGACCAGCACCACCCATGCGACCACACTCGCCTACCGAGAACGGAGGGAAGTTGTAGTGCAGCATGAACGGGTCTTTTTTCTCGCCTTCCAGGGTGTCCAGCAGCTGTGCGTCACGGGCGGTGCCCAGAGTTGCAACAACCAGCGCCTGGGTTTCACCACGGGTGAACAGCGCCGAACCGTGAGTCTTCGGCAGAACGCCGACTTCGATGTTCAGCGGACGTACGGTCTTGGTGTCGCGGCCGTCGATACGTGGCTTGCCGTTAACGATGTTTTCGCGAACGGTGCGGTATTCGATTTCGCCGAAAGCGGCTTTGACTTCGCTGGACGAAGGCTGGCCTTCTTCACCGGACAGCTTGGCAACGACTTGATCCTTCAGCTCGCCCAGACGTGCATAACGGTCGGCCTTGACGGTGATGGTGTAAGCCTGGGAGATCGCTTCGCCGAACTCGGCACGGATCGCGCCCAGCAGCTCGGTGGCTTCTGGCGCCGGAGCCCAGGTCCAGGTTGGCTTGGCAGCTTCGGCAGCCAGTTCTTTAACCGCGTTGATCACAACCTGGAATTCGTCGTGAGCAAACAGTACGGCGCCCAGCATCTGGTCTTCGGTCAGCTCTTTGGCTTCCGACTCAACCATCAGAACGGCGTCGGAAGTACCGGCCACGACCATGTCCAGGCTCGAAGCAGCTTGCTGCTCGTAAGTCGGGTTCAGCAGGTAGCCGGTGCTTTCGTGGAAAGCTACGCGAGCGGCGCCGATCGGGCCGTCGAACGGAATGCCCGAGATGGCCAGGGCAGCCGAAGTGCCGATCATCGCAGCGATGTCCGGATCGGTCTTCTTGCTGGTGGAAACGACGGTGCAGACAACCTGCACTTCGTTCATGAAGCCTTCTGGGAACAGCGGACGGATCGGACGGTCGATCAGTCGGGAAGTCAGGGTTTCTTTCTCGGAAGGACGGCCTTCACGCTTGAAGAAACCGCCAGGGATCTTACCGGCAGCGTAAGTCTTTTCCTGGTAGTGAACGGACAGAGGGAAGAAGCCCTTGCCCGGATCGGCTTGTTTTGCGCCGACGACAGTCACCAATACGCTGACGTCGTCGTCAACGGTGACCAATACTGCGCCGGAGGCCTGACGGGCGATACGGCCAGTCTCGAGGGTAACGGTCGATTGACCGAACTGGAATTTTTTGATTACCGGGTTCACGGTGTCCTACCTTCTTTGTGGCTCTTGGGGGAACTGGTTTCTTGCGAATTCTTGGGCAATGTCGGGAATCGGCCCAACGCCTGTCCAGGGTAAAACGTGTATCCAGATAAAACTTGAGGCTGGGAGCCTGCAAGCCGCCAGCGGTAAACCGCAGACGTCCGACAGACAACCAACCTCATAGCGCAATCGCTGATTAGCGACGCAGACCCAGGCGACCGATCAGAGTCTGATAACGACCCAGATCCTTGCCTTTCAGGTAGTCCAGCAGCTTGCGACGCTGGTTTACCATGCGGATCAGACCACGACGGGAGTGGTGATCTTTACCGTTGGCCTTGAAGTGACCTTGCAGCTTGTTGATGTTGTGGGTCAGCAGTGCAACTTGCACTTCTGGCGAACCAGTGTCACCAACAGCTTGCTGGTAGTCAGCAACGATTTGAGCTTTTTCTTGAACGTCGAGAGCCATGAGGCAATCCTTTTATCAGGAAACTGTTTCAAAGAAACAGCTTCAACAGGCCAGGGACAGATCCCTGTATCTATAAATGAGTAGTGACCGTGCCTGTTAACAGCCACCCTCGCCAGCCTGCTTTGACACAGACCGGTTTCGGTCATTCCGACCGAATCAGTCGACGTGGCGCAATGCGCCCGTCTTCGCTCACTTCACCGATACCGATGAAGCGACCATTGTGATCCTGTACCCGCACCATGCCGAACTTCGGAGCATCCGGGGCACGCACCGGCTGGCCGTTGAGCCAGTAGAACGCGCTCGCTTCCGAGAAGTGCAGCAGCGGCCAATCCTGCAGGCCGCTGTCCGATGGCATCAGGAAGCGATCCACCGCTTCGTTACCGCCTTCAGCATGTACCGCTTCAAGCTCTTCGAGGGTCACGGTCTGCGCCAGGGTGAAAGGCCCGGCCTGGGTACGGCGCAATTCAGCGACGTACGCACCACAACCGAGTTGCTCACCGATATCCTCGACCAGGGTGCGAATATAGGTGCCCTTGCTGCAATCCACCGCAAGACGCGCAGTATCGCCTTCGAAGGCCAGTAATTCCAAGCGCGCAATAGTAACAGAACGCGGTTCGCGCTCCACTACTTCGCCTGCACGCGCCAACTTGTACAGCGGCTGGCCATCACGCTTGAGCGCCGAGTACATCGGCGGTATCTGACTGATTTGCCCGCGAAATTTCGGCAATGCTGCTTCGACATCGGTGCGACCAACGGTCACCGGGCGCTCCTGCAAAACCTCACCTTCGGCGTCCGCCGTGGTGGTGGTCTTGCCCAGCTGCGCCAGGGTTTCATAGGCCTTGTCGGAATCGAGCAGGTACTGCGAGAACTTGGTGGCCTCACCAAAGCACAACGGCAAGACACCGGTGGCCAATGGATCGAGGCTGCCGGTGTGACCGGCCTTCTCGGCATTGAGCAGCCAGCGAACCTTCTGCAACGCGGCGTTGGAGGTGAATCCCAACGGTTTGTCGAGCAGGATGATGCCACTGACGTTACGACGGATACGTTTGACCTGAGCCACCGAGTTACTCCTTGGTGTCTTCAGGTTCAGCAGCGACCGGATGCTGATTGTCTTCAGCCACGGCACGCTCGATCAGGGCCGACAGGTGCGCACCACGCACGACGGATTCGTCGTAGTGGAAGTGCAACTGCGGCACGCTGCGCAGTTTCATTTCACGGGCCAGTTGCATACGCAGGAAACCTGCGGCGGCATTCAGCACCTTGATGCTTTGCGCGATATCTTCGGCGTTGTCCTGGCCCATCACGGTGATGAAGATCTTCGCGTGACCGACGTCACGGCTGACTTCTACTGCGGTAATGGTGACCAGGCCGACGCGCGGGTCTTTGACTTCGCGACGGATCAGTTGAGCCAGCTCGCGCTGCATCTGATCGCCGATACGTTGGGTACGGCTGTATTCTTTTGCCATGATTTTGTTACCTGTTACTGCCCCGCGGCGAAACCCGCAAGGTCTGAAAGCGGCAAACGCCCGGCCTGACAAAAGCCAGACCGGGCGTTGCGTTTAGAGTCCGGGTGATGCGCCACACTGTTGAGTGCGGCCGACCATCACGGCTCCTGAAGTGCGCGAGTTAGAGGCTGCGAGCAACCTGAACCTTCTCGAAGACTTCGATCTTGTCGCCGACTTTGACGTCGTTGTAGCTCTTCACGCCGATACCGCATTCCATGCCGGCACGTACTTCGGAAGCGTCATCCTTGAAGCGGCGCAGGGATTCCAGCTCGCCTTCGAAGATAACGATGTCTTCACGCAGTACACGGATCGGACGGTTACGGTGCACAACACCTTCGATCACCATGCAGCCCGCGATCGCGCCAAACTTCGGCGAACGGAACACGTCACGCACTTCGGCGATACCCAGGATGTTCTCGCGAACATCGCTGCCGAGCATGCCGGTCAGGGCTTTCTTGACGTCTTCGATGATGTCGTAGATCACGTTGTAGTAACGCATATCCAGACCTTCCTGCTCGACGATCTTCCGCGCGCCAGCATCGGCACGCACGTTGAAGCCGAACAGTACAGCGTTGGAAGCCAGTGCCAGGTTAGCGTCGGACTCGGTGATACCACCAACGCCGCCGCCGACTACGCGCACTTGTACTTCGTCGTTGCCCAGGCCATTCAAGGCACCGTTCAACGCTTCCAGCGAACCACGGACGTCGGATTTGAGGACGATGTTGAGCGTCTTCTTCTCGGCCTGACCCATGTTTTCGAAGATGTTTTCCAGCTTGCCGGCGTGAGCGCGAGCCAGTTTGACTTCGCGGAACTTGCCTTGACGGAACAGAGCCACTTCACGGGCTTTCTTCTCGTCAGCAACCACGCTCATCTCGTCGCCAGCGTCCGGAGTACCGTCCAGGCCGAGGATCTCGACAGGGATGGAAGGACCGGCTTCTTTGATTGGCTTGCCGTTCTCGTCGAGCATGGCACGCACACGGCCATAGTTCGAACCGACCAGGACCATGTCGCCTTGGCGCAGGGTACCGTCTTGAACCAGAACGGTTGCCACCGGGCCACGACCTTTGTCGAGACGCGACTCAACCACAACGCCACGGCCAGGAGCCGATGGAGTTGCTTTCAGCTCGAGAACTTCAGCTTGCAGCAGAACAGCTTCAAGCAGCTCGTCCACGCCTGTACCGACTTTCGCCGACACCGGTACGAACGGCGTATCACCGCCCCACTCTTCGGAGGTCACGCCGTGAACAGACAGTTCGCTACGGATGCGATCGAGATCAGCGCCCGGCTTGTCGATCTTGTTCACTGCAACAACCAGTGGAACGCCAGCCGCTACTGCGTGCTGAACAGCTTCAATGGTCTGCGGCATCACGCCGTCGTCCGCTGCAACCACCAGGATCACGATGTCGGTCGCCTTGGCACCACGAGCACGCATTGCGGTAAACGCGGCGTGACCCGGGGTGTCGAGGAAGGTGACCATGCCGCGTTCGGTTTCAACGTGGTATGCACCGATGTGCTGGGTGATACCGCCGGCTTCGCCAGCAGCTACCTTGGCACGACGGATGTAGTCGAGCAGGGACGTTTTACCGTGGTCAACGTGGCCCATTACGGTCACGACTGGCGCGCGCGGCTCAGCCGCAGCGCCCGTATCACGGTCGCTCATCAGCGCTTCTTCCAGCTCGTTTTCACGACGCAGAATAACTTTGTGGCCCATCTCTTCGGCAACCAGCTGTGCGGTTTCCTGGTCGATAACCTGGTTGATGGTGGCCATCGCGCCCAGCTTCATCATCACTTTGATGACCTGAGAACCTTTTACCGCCATCTTGTTGGCCAGCTCGGCCACGGTGATGGTTTCACCGATCACCACGTCACGGT
>NZ_JBITSX010000046.1:0-53429 GCF_044541255.1 Pseudomonas sp. NPDC085632
AAAACCACCTGCTGGATGCGCGTCGCCAGCGGCTGGGCCGGCGCCGCGTACGGCGGCATCGCCATCCCGCGCATCGGCATGGAAGTCCTCGTCACCTTCCTTGAAGGCGATCCCGACCAGCCGCTGGTCACCGGTTGCCTGTACCACAAGGAAAACGTCGTCCCCTACGACCTGCCGGCCAACAAGACCCGCAGCACCTTCAAAACCCTGAGCTCACCGGGCGGCAAGGGTTACAACGAGTTCCGCATCGAAGACAAGAAAGGCGTCGAGCAGATCTACATCCACGCCCAACGCGATTGGGACGAGAACATCGAGCACGACCAGAAAATCCGCGTCGGCAACGAACGGCACGACACCGTCGAAGCCAACACACTGAGCGAGTTCAAAGTTGAGGAGCATCGGATGACGCATCTGGATCGTTTCAGTGAGATGCGCGCGGATGATCACCTGACCGTGGGTGTCACGCAGCACCTGAAAGTGGGCACTGCGCAGTTGGTCGAGGTAGGGTCCGAAATCCACTATCACGCTGGCGACAAGGTTGTGGTCGAGGGAGGCATGGAACTCACCGCCAAGGCTGGCGGCAGTTTCGTCAAGGTCGATGCCGGTGGCGTGACCATCAGCGGTGCGCAGGTGAAAACCAACTCCGGCGGATCGCCGGGGTCCGGTACCGGCATTGCGATCAAGCTGCCGATAGCGTTGACACCTGCTGGCGCCGATTCCGCCGGTAAAACCCTCAGCGCAGCGCCAATCAACACACCAACAGCCGCGGCATCGCTCACAACACCGTCGTCTGCAGCCGCGCCGAGCGCCGCAGAAACCCGGCTCATCCAGCAAAACATGCAGGCGCAGACATTGGTGGCCGCCGCAAAAACCGGCGTGCCTTTCTGCGAGATCTGTAACCGATGAGCCAGTTTCGACCCAGCCTCTACGAATGGTTGACCACCGAACTCTGGCCAAAAGGCTGGCGCCCGAACGCGCCTAAGGTCTACGCCTTGCTCGACGCCGCTCGCGACCCACGCATCGAATCGCTGGTCCGCAGCAGCGGCGCTGAATTTTCCTGCCTGTACGCAGGAGAACTTGCGCCGAGCCTGTCGGCAGCCGCGCCCTATCTGCTGCACCTCGATCCGCAGCAGGCGCACACTTGGCGACTGCTCGAAGACAGTTGGGGACAGAGTTGGGGCATTTTCGTCACCGCCCCCGCGCAGGTGTCCCTGGACGAATTACGCGGCCACTTTAGAACCTTGCTGCGAGTGACCGACCCGGAGGGCAACCTGCTGGTGTTCCGCTTCTACGACCCCAGAGTCCTGCGCGTTTACCTGCCGACCTGCACACCCCAGGAGCGTGCCGCGATGTTCGGTCCGGCGAGCCAACTGATCACCGAAACCAGCACCGGCCATTCATTGATTGTTTACCCGGCAGATCCTGCGGGCGGGCCGGCGGCGCGGGTCAGTGGCTGGCCGTCGGCTGATGCGGGCGGATGAAACGTTTTCAACAGACATTTCAACGTCATCTGCTCCATACACCGAGAAAACAACAATCATGGAATCCATTACTTGAAGCGTTTTGTGGCTTTTGTTTCCTGTGCTCGCACCCTGTAGCGCTGGCCCGCTCCTGTACCCCGATTCGCCCTGACCATGCCTGAATTGTTGAGGGCTCAGACCGGAGAAATCGTTGCCAGCAAGCCGATCAAAATAGTGAGGGCCAGAAAACCACCCAGGAAAATCGCCATCTTGTTCATTTTGCTCTCCTCAATGCTCAGCTTGCGGTGCACCGGACACTTCGGGATGAAGGATTGTCGTGAGTGACCGAACTGTGGGGCTATTTTGAGCGGATGACTGAACCGGTAACAGAGGCAGATCCAGCGAAAAAATACGGATCAGATGCGCATCTGATCTGCTTGAGCCATTGGCCGACATTCAGATCGCCGCACAGGGGTCCACTTTCCGAGCGATTGATCTAGAGTCATAGCCGTCGCGAGTACAACAACAAAAATCCCGGAGTGAACATGACCGACCTGAACCTGCAACCCAACGTCGCCGAATCGCTGAAGCACTGGCACGAAATGATCCGCACCGGCAACCTCAGCGCCCTGCCCGGCCTGCTCGACCCGCAAGCCGTGTTCCGCTCGCCGATGGCGCACACGCCCTATCCGGGCGCGCCGGTGGTGTCGATGATTCTCAACACGGTGTTCGAGGTGTTTGAGGATTTTCAATATCACCGTGAACTGGCGACGGCGGATGGGTTGAATGTGATTCTGGAGTTCAGTGCAAAGGTTGGAGCGAAGGCGTTGAAGGGGATCGACATGATTCGCTTTGATGAGAGTGGGAAGATTGTCGAGTTTGAGGTGATGGTGCGGCCGTTGAGTGGGTTGCAGGCGTTGGGGGAGGAGATGGGGCGGCGGCTTGGGGGTTATCTGGCTGCCGCAAAAATCTGATTTTGCTTTGAATAATCAGTAATTGATAAAAAACGAAGCCAGGTTATTCCCCGCTTATGAACAATGCGGGGTTTGGCTTTAAGATTACACCCACTTCAATGCACAATACCTCCAAAGACACTCTCTCAAGAATTATCCAACATAAGAATCCGGCATTCGCCATGAGAAAAAACAGAAAGCTTTTTGACATGTCCCTGGACCACGAAACCAACGACACTTATATTTGCCGCGAGTGCCTTGGCGACACTTTCTTGAAAAAAGCAATAATAGACTTCGCAAAAAAGCCTTGTCACTCCTGCCAGAAATCCAGTAATGGCTGCATTACAATAAAAATAATTTCGACGATGATTATATCTATCATAGAAGAACATTTTGAAATCCATGGAGCCAGTAAAACAAATCAGGAACCACTGACCCTAGGCCAAGTCACTGCACAAATAATAGTATGCAGCAACACTGAAATCTGCGAGCTAATCGCAACCCACCTACTATCTGATTTAGCTGACGAAAAAAAGACTCTATTTTCCGCAACAAACAAATATCAACAAAAGAAACGCGCATTTGATTCAGAAGAACAACGGCATGCATTTTTTCTAGCAGAATGGAATATCATTACTACCAAGCTCACGCACGCTCAAAGATACTTCAATGACGACGTGCAAGACTTCTTTCGATCTTTATTTACGGAAGCTACGGATGCTACAACAGAAACGCTATTTGAAACCAAGTCTACAATCGTCAAAAAAATAGACCCCGGACTTGAATTATTCAGAGCACGCCGTATGGATAGCCCTGAAAGTAAAAAACAAATATGCGAAAACCCCGAAAAATGGCTTGGAGCTCCACCCAAAGAAGCCGCTGGCCACAACCGAATGAATTCAGCGGGTATTCCGCTCTTTTACGCGGCAAAAGACAGGAGAACAAGCATTGCTGAAGTCCGCCCATCTCTTGGCGATTCGATTGCCATTGGTAAATTCGTAACCAAAAAAACCCTCACTTTTTTTGATTTCACCGGCTTTAATTATCCATGGAAGCACGAAGAGCTGAGTTTTTTTGAAAACAACTATACGGTAAGGGCGAACCAACGCGAGTTTCTGCGCTACTTCCACGACATCATTTGCCAACCTGTCCGCAGTGACGGGACTGGCTATATTATCACTCAAGCGATGGCGGAGTTTCTTGCAAGCAAACACCGCATAAAGTTTGATGGAATCATTTATAAATCAGTACAAGAACAAAACGGAATTAATTACACCATATTCAGCGAAAAACCTCGCGACTCTGAAATCACCGACAAAGACTGGCAACCGACATTTCCTGTGGCTTTCATAGGCGAGCCCGCATTTCAAACGGTGACAAGCATAAGTTATGAGTGCACTCCAGAAAAAACGATCAAATAGTAGAGCACAATAAAGCCTAAGACGCGCATCAAGTTAAATCTTTCATCCAAGACTTCGAACAACTAGTTCTATTTATAATAAAAAACCCGCTGACCATTACCGGCTCAGCGGGTTTTTATGTTTCAGCTTCAACAACTCAAGCGAACCACCATTCAGGTGGAGTACTCAAATCACAGCGCCATGTCACGTGCAGCATTTTCCTTCGGTGCTTCAACTTTTCCAGCGGCAGGTGCAGCAGGGGCAGCAACCTGACCAATCACCGGAGGCGTCGGCAGTTCGAGGATCTTGGCGGTGTAGGCCCATTCTGCAGCCACTTTGGCTGGATCGCTGTTCAACTGAGTGCCGTAGCTTGGCACGATCTGGTGCAGCTTGGTTTGCCACTCTGGGCTAGCCACTTTGTCTTTGAAGACTTTCTGCAGCACGCTCAGCATGATCGGTGCAGCGGTCGACGCGCCTGGCGATGCGCCCAGCAGGCCGGCGATGGAGCCGTCTTGTGCAGCAACGATTTCGGTGCCCAGTTTCAGCACGCCGCCAGCGGCTTCATCACGCTTGATGATTTGCACGCGTTGGCCGGCCTGCCACAGGCGCCAGTCTTCGGCTTTGGCGTTCGGGAAGTATTCCTTCAGCGCGTTCAGACGGTCTTCATCCGACAGCATCAGTTGGCCAGCGAGGTACTCGACCAGCGGGTATTCCTTGATGCCGACCTTGGTTATCGGCCAGATGTTGTGGGTGGTGGTGCTGGTCAGCAGGTCCAGGTACGAGCCTTCCTTGAGGAACTTGGTGCTGAAGGTCGCGAATGGGCCAAACAGGATGACGCGTTTGCCGTCCAGAACACGGGTGTCCAGGTGCGGAACGGACATCGGTGGTGCGCCAACCGACGCTTTACCGTAGGCCTTGGCCAGGTGCTGTTCAGCGATGGCCGGGTTATCGGTCACCAGGAACGAGCCACCTACCGGGAAGCCAGCGTATTCCTTGGCTTCAGGAATACCCGATTTCTGCAGCAGGTGCAGTGCACCGCCGCCCGCGCCGATGAACACGAACTTGGCGTCGGTTTCGGTTTTAGTGCCGTCTTTCAAGTTTTTGTAGCTGACGCGCCAAGTGCCGTCGGCATTCTTGGTGATGTCCTGGACTTCGCTCGACAGTTTCAGATCGAAGTTAGGCTTGGTCTGCAGGTACGTCGCGAACTGGCGGGTGATTTCGCCGAAGTTCATGTCGGTACCCAGCGGGCTCCAGGTGGCCGCGATTTTCTGGTTCGGGTCACGCCCTTCCATCATCAGCGGGACCCACTTCTTGATCACAGCCGGATCTTCGGAGTACTGCATGCCGGCGAACAGCGGGCTCGCTTGCAGGGCCTCGTAGCGCTTTTTGAGGAACTTGATGTTGTCATCGCCCCACACAAAGCTCATGTGCGGCGTGGTGTTGATGAACGAGCGAGGGTTCTTCAGAACGCCTTGCTGAACCTGCCAGGCCCAGAACTGACGGGAGACCTGGAACGCTTCGTTGATCTCGACGGCTTTCGGGATCGTTACGTTGCCTTTGTCGTCTTCCGGGGTGTAGTTCAGCTCGGCAAGTGCCGAGTGACCGGTACCGGCGTTGTTCCAGCCGTTGGAGCTTTCCAGGGCGACGCCGTCGAGGCGCTCGACCATTTCCATCGACCAGCTTGGCTCCAGCTCATTGATCCACACACCGAGGGTGGTGCTCATGATGCCGCCGCCGATCAGCAGAACGTCGACTTTCTTTGCTTCGTCAGCATTGGCGGATGTCATCCCCATCGCCAAAGCCAGACCCAGCAGGGCTGTGTTCACTTTCTTAAACATCTGTTGCACCTATGATAAAACGCCTTCCGCCCGCCGCTGTTATCTGTATGCGATCCGCTTTGATGACGCTCAGGCTAGCGTCTGGGATTGCAGCACACTTCAATTTTGACGGGTGGGCACACAAGGCCGACATGCCGCATCGACCTCAGTTAATGTCCCTTCTGAACTGACTTCTTATCATTATTGGCTTCAGCTACTTGAGCGACAGGGATTCCGTCGGCCCGCCCGAAGGCAAGCAAACTGAATAAGGTCAAACCAAGTTGGCGCGAAGAATATCACGTCAGGGCAAACCCGCGCGTCTGTTCCCGACTTGAGAGTCTTTTTCCGCTCAGGACACTATCGGCCGACGAAGGCTGAACATGACCCCTGAAGACTGAGGATGTGGAAGGAGTGCCTAAGTTCTGGATAACCTGCTAAGTTGTACGATGACTGACGAATGTTCGAGCAGTCATCACCCATAACAACAAGGAAACAACTTCCATGACCAAAACCCGACTCCTCATCGGTTTCCTCTGCGCCTTTAACGGCTACGCCATGGCCGCCGCTGCCCCGGCAGAGAAAGATGTCGCCCAAGCGGTCGATCATCTGACCCAGGCGATGCTGCACAAGGACATCGCCGAACTGAACGTACTCACCGCGCCCAACCTGACCTACGGCCATTCCAGCGGCAAGATTCAGGACAAGAAAGAGTTCATTGCTGACATCGAAACCGGCAAGAGCGCGTTCAAAACGTTAGAGATGCAGAATCAGACCATCACGCTGTCCGGCGATACTGCACTGGTGCGCCATCACTTTTCCGCGCAGGCGTTGAAGGGCACTGAGGTGATACCGACCGAAATCGAGAACTTTCAGATCTGGCAGAAGCAGGATGGTAAATGGTTGCTGGTGGGGCGGCAGGCGTTCAAGTTTTAAGGCCAGTGATCTAGCCTGAATGGATGTTGATTGTGCCGGCCTCTTCGCGGGCAAGCCCGCTCCCACAGGGTTCGATGTTGTGAATGCAATTTTGTTTACACCACCGCCCACTGTGGGAGCTGGCTTGCCAGCGATGAGGCCGGTTCAGACACCGAAACCGCATTTGACCCAACGGCTATCACAACCGAAACCGATCCACCGACTGCGCCAACTGCCCCGCCAGACTCGACAATTCATCCGTGGTATTCGCCGTTTGCCCGATCACCCGGCTATTGCCCTCGGACATCCCGGCAATCATTTCCACCTGATGGGCAATCTCGTTACTGGCCTGGCTCTGTTCGCCAATCGTGCGGGTGATGTCGTTGACCAGTTGTGTCGTGCTCAGCGTCGCCTCGAGGATTTCGCGGATGGCCCGCTCGACATTCGCTGTCACCGCCATGCCCTTGTCGACCTGGGCGACACCCGCCTCCATGCTGCTGACCGCCTCGCGGGTACTGTGTTGAATGCGCGCAACCATCGCGGCGATTTCCTGGGTCGAGGCGCTGGTGCGCGCCGCCAGGCTGCGTACTTCATCCGCGACCACCGCAAAGCCCCTGCCCTGTTCCCCGGCCCGGGCCGCTTCAATGGCAGCATTGAGCGCCAGCAGGTTGGTCTGGTCGGCGATACTCTTGATCACCTGAATGATGTTGAAAATGGCTTCGGATTCCTGATCCAGCGTGCGGATCACCTGTGCCGACTGTTGTGCTGATCGGGCGATATCGTCCATGTCGCTGACCACTTGATGAATCACTCCGCCGCCCTCCTTGGCCAGCGTCTCGGCCTGACTGGCCATGCTCAGGGCACGTTCGGCGTGGCGGGTGATTTCCTCGATGCTCGCGGTCATCTGGCTGGCGGCGGCGGCCATGGTGCCCGCGGCGACGCTTTGTTGCTGGCTGCTATCGGCGACCTGATGGCAGCCGTGGCTGAGTTGTTCGCTCATGCCACTGACGCCGTGAGCATTGCGCCGCACCACGTCGATCATGTTGCGCAAGTCTCGCTGCATGGTCGCCAGCGTGCGGATCAGGACACTGGCTTCATCCTTGCCGGACGGTTCGGCAATCGGCTCGCTGAGGTTACCGTGGGCGATGCTTTCGGCGATGCGACTGGCGGTCTTCAACGGCCCCATGATGCTCAGAATGACCCAGCGCCCCTGAATCAACAGCAGCACAAGGCTGGCGAGCAACACCACACCGAGCGCGACGTTGGCATTGCGGATGGCCGCTTCAGTGCCTGCGCTGGTCTGCCGGGTATTTGACTCGATCAACTCGCTCAAAGCGGCCATCTGTTCTTCGAGCTGACTGAATGCCGTGTTGAACGTGCCCAGCTCCTGTTGAGCGGCATCAGGATTGTCCAGCGCCAGCCCGACGATCCGCTCGCCCGCGTTGATGTAGGTATCGAGGCTCGGTTTGATCTGCTCCAGCGCCGTGCGCAATGTCGGGTTGATCGGCAACTTGAGGTTCTCCTCGAGCACCTCGCGAAAATGCCCCGCATGCTCGTTGATCGAATCGCGCACCTCGGTCGCCGTGCTGGTGCTTTTGCCCAGTCCAACCAGCATCGCCGAGTAGACATCGGCGCGCAGGGCGTCGTGCATCATGTCGGCTTCCATGTGGTTGCGCAGCGCGCTCATGCTGACCGCGTTGTCGCTGACCGCCGAGGCCATCCGCTGGTTGCCGACGTAACTGACCAGACTCACGATCAAGGCTGTCAGCAGACTTGTCACAATCAGCAACACTAAACGCAGTTTGATCGACACCGGGTTTTCCTCCTTGGCCACGCCCGTAAGCGCTTGTCAGCCTTCAGTTAAGCCTATTTGCGCAGGTCTGCCGGACCAGAGCGTGTCAGCCGGTGTCGGCATGCAGGCAGACTGCCGCAAAACTTTCGGATTGCGCGGCAAGTCTCACTTTTCAACGCGCACGGCCAACGCCTTCATCACCGGTTAATGCCGGCAGGCTATTGAGTCCGTCGTTTTGAATTCTCATGCAGCAAAAGGAAACGCTTATGAAACGCGCATTGTGGTTGGGTTTGCTCGGCACCTTCGCCATCGGTACCGCACACGCGGCGACGGAGAAAGTCGCCATCAATCTGGTCAGCGCCGACGGCGCGCCGCAGGCAATCGGCTCGGTCACCATCAGTGAAACCGCGTACGGCCTGTTGTTCACGCCCGACCTGAAATCCTTGCCGGCCGGCGTGCACGGTTTCCACGTGCATGAAAACGGTAGCTGTGAAGCCGGCATGAAGGACGGCGTGAAAGGTGCCGCACTGGCCGCGGGCGGACATTTCGATCCGCAAAAAACCGGTAAGCACCTCGGCCCTTACGCCGACGGTCATCTGGGTGATCTTCCGGCGGTTTACGTGAGCGCTGACGGCATCGCCAACTATCCGGTACTGGCGCCGCGTCTGAAAAAGATTTCCGAGATTAAAGGTCACGCCCTGATGATCCACGCCGGTGGCGACAACCACGCCGACATGCCCAAACCGTTGGGCGGTGGCGGTGATCGCATGGCCTGCGGGGTGATCTGAGCCGTCGCAGTTTGAAGGCCGGGCAACCCGCACGGGTGTTGCCCGCGTCTGTCTTGCAATAACGCAGACTTTCCGGCCATGCGGAACTCCCGCCCGCCGCGCCCCTCTCACATTATGTAGTCCTTCCCTTTTTGCTTCGCGCTTGTGGAGGAACACCGTCATGCGCAAGTTAGTGCTCGTTTCTTCTTTACTCTTATGCCTGCCGGTCGGTTCGGCGTTGGCCCGCGTTGATGCGGGAGACGTTGCCACCTCGGCCGGTGTCTCCGCGTCGCTGTACTCGACCTTCAAGGATCACAAAATGGTGATTCCGGCCCGTGACGACTTGTCTGCATTTGTCGCCAGTGGCGGGGCCATTCGTGGGGTTTATCTTGAATCGGTGCTGCAACAGGTCCGCCAGAATAACCCTGGCCTCGACGCCAGTGATGAAGATCTGGCCAACGCGATTCTGGTGCATTACGAAGGCCTGAATCAGTAGCCATCACGGATAAAGCAGCCGATGGATGGCCGCTGAAGGCGCATAGGCAAAACTGTCCGACGGCCTCTATGATGGAGGCCATGACGACTTCTGTGCCCTTGCGCTCACCCTGCCCGCCCGGCGCCTGCAATTGCGGGCGCGACCCGTTGCTGGAGACGCCCGGCGCGGATGTGCGCATCCTGCGCCTGACCCGCGAGGAGGAGAAACGCCTGCTCGCGCGCCTTGAAATGCTCAAGGACTTGAATGACCTCAAACATCTGCAACAGCGGATGTTCGAGCAACTGGGGATTCGCGTTGACGTCGCCCCTGGGTTCAATGAAGTCCGCACCATGCGCGGCATTGCTATTCAGATCGACGAATTACCGGGCTTGTGCCGCAAGACGCGCACAGCGATTCCAGCCGCCATCCGTCGCGGCCTGGAAAATCACCCGGAAATCGCCTTCGAATTGCTCAACGCCCACGACTTGCTGCGCGACACCTGATCATTTTTTCAGACCCAGGCGTTTGCGCATCTCGGCCGTGATGCTCTGACGGGTTTTCTTCATGTCGGCCCACGGTTCGTTGCCAACCTCCGCCAGCCGCTCATGAACGTTATGCACGTTCCACTGATTGCCGCCCTTTATTTCAGCGACCTCTTCACGAAACAGCGGCACCGACACCGGCAGACCTTCGCGGGTTCGTGCAGCGTAAGCGCAGATCGTGGTCGCGCCCAGGCCGTTGCGCAGGTAATCGATAAAGATCCGCCCGACGCGATTTTTCGGCCCGGACACCGCTGAAAAGCGGTCCGGCAATAGCTTGGCAATATGACTGACGATGGCGTGGCTGAAATCCTTGACCTCATCCCAGCCGAGTTTGCGGGTTAGCGGCACCACCAGATGAATGCCCTTGCCGCCGCTGGTTTTGAGAAACGCCTTGAGGCCCAGTTCATCGAGTACGGTCAATGTCAGCGCCGTCGCTTCGACCATGCTTTTCCACGGCAGCGACGGATCCGGGTCGAGGTCGAGGACGAAGCGATCGGGCTTGTCCAGATCGACCGTGGTCGCGTTCCAGGTGTGCAGTTCGACGGTGCTCATCTGCACCGCGCCAATCAGCGCTTCGGCATTGTTGATCAGCATCACCGGTTGCCCGGTGACATCCTTGTCCAGCGTGGTGATGCCAGGGATCGCCAGGCGTTCGGCGTTTTTCTGGAAGAACAGTTCGCCGGCAATACCGTCCGGGGCGCGCACCAGGGCCACCGGGCGATCCTTGAGTTGCGGCAGAATCCATTCGGCGACGCTGGCGTAATACTCGGCCAGTTGCATCTTGGTCGTACCGCTGACCGCGTCGATCACCCGGTCCGGGTGCGTGATGCGCACCTTGCCATTGGCCAGGCCGAGCTGTGACGGTGCCGTGTCAGTGTTGCTCACCGGGGCTTTTTTCGTCGGTTTCGTCGTGGCGGTTTTCTTCTCTGCAGTCTTCACCGGTTTCGCTCGCTCCTCAGTAATGGCTTTGGCCGGTTTGTCATTGCGCAAGCCATGGAACACGGCGTGGCGCACCGAACCGTCCTTGGTCATTTCGGCAAACGCGACTTCCGCCAGCAGTTTCGGCTTGAGCCAATGCACGCCTTTGACCTCGAAGCCGCTGGGTGGGTTGACCACCGCAGCCTTCTTCGCCTGCAACGGTTTGAGTTGAGCCAGAATGCTTTTCAACGTCGATTCGTTGAAGCCCGTGCCGACCTTGCCGGCGTAGCGCAACTCGCCGCTGTCGCGGTCATGCAGCCCCAACAGCAATGCGCCGAACGCACTGCGCGAGCCTTTCGGATCGGTGTAACCGACGACCACGAATTCCTGACGGTGTTTGCACTTGAGCTTGATCCAGTCGCCACTGCGCCGCGACACATATGGCGAGCCGAGGCGTTTGCCGATCAGGCCTTCCATCTGCATCTGGCAGGCGCTGTTGAGCAGGGCGTCCGGGGTTTCGTCGAACGCTTCGGAGAATCGCAGCAATGGTTGTTCATGGCTGCCGAGCACCGTGGCCAGCGCCGCGCGACGTTCCTCGACCGGCACTTCACGCAGGTCGACACCGTTGAGATACGGCAGATCGAACAGGTAGTAGAGAATGTTGCCGCTACGTCCCGCCTCAAAGGCATTTTGCAGGGCCTGAAAGTCCGGTACGCCTTGTTCATTGGCGACGACCATTTCACCGTCCAGCCATGCGGATTCCAGCCCCAGCGCAGCCAAAGCTTGCGCCTGTTGCGGTAACTTGTGGGTCCAGTCGTGACCGTTGCGGGTAAACAGTTGCACTTGATCATGATCGATGCGCGCCATGATCCGGTAGCCGTCGAATTTGATCTCGTAGCTCCACTGCCCTTCGGGTGCGCTGTCGACCAGCGTGGCCAGCTCCGGCTTGAGTTGCGTCGGCAATTTCGCCTTGTGCGCGCCGGTGAGCTTGCCGGTCGCGGGTTTGCGGGTCTTGCCCGCGGGCTTCTTTAACGGTTTGCTTTGCTCGGCGGCCAGTTTGGGTTTGCCCACTATCGTGCGTTCGCTCAGCACGCTGTCCGGTTCGGCCACCAACACATCGTAATCATCCTGCGGCCGTGCGGCGCTGTCCTGATGCTTGATCAGAAACCAGTTCTCCTTCTTGCCCGGCATGTGCGTGCGCACCAGGTTCCAGATGCCGGCGAGCTTTTCGCCTTGCAGCTCGAACTTGAGCTTGCCCTTGGCGTAGGCCTTGTGCGGATCCTCCAGAGGTATCCACACGCCGCGATCCCAGACGATCACATCACCAGCGCCGTAATGCCCTTCGGGAATGCTGCCCTCGAACGTTGCGTAATCGAGCGGATGATCCTCGACATGCACCGCCAGCCTCTTGACCTTGGGGTCGAGCGATGGTCCTTTCGGCACCGCCCAGCTCTTCAAGGCGCCATCGAGTTCCAGGCGAAAGTCGTAATGCAAGTGCGAAGCGTCGTGCTTCTGGATGCAGAACTGCAACGCGTGATCGGTGCCGGTTTTACGCCCTGAGCGCTTGACGGCGGCCGGTTCCGACGTCGCCGAAAAATCGCGCATGCGGTTGTAGTCGTCGAGGTTCCTGTTCATCGTGCACCTGCCTTGTTTCAGCCCATTCGGGTCACGGTCAGCGCCACCACCGCGATCCGGTCGACCCGTTGATAGCCGGGGTTGAGCAGTTCTTCACCGAAGACATCCGGATCAAGTTCGCGGTACGTCCAGCCAAAGCGCTGCTCATCCAGTCGTGGCAGCACGGTGTCGAGAAACGGATCGCGACCATCGACCATCGCCACGCCGGTGTAGAGCAACAGCGAGCCGCCGGGCGCCAGTCGATTCAGCGCCTGTTCGACAATACGCAACGACAGCCCTGCCCCCAGCGTTCCGCCACCGTGGCGATAGGCGCGTTCCGCCGGATCGGCCATGTACGGCGGGTTGGCGACGATCAGGTCAAATTCACCGTCGACACCCTGCAACAGATCACTGGCGTGCACTTCGACATTGGCGACCTCTGCCAGTGCCGCATTGATCGCGGTCAGACGCAGTGCCGCAGGGTTGATGTCCAGCGCCAGGACTTGCGCCTCGCGACGGGCGCGGCCGATCAGAATCGCACCGACGCCAGCCCCACAGCCGATATCTATTGCGCGATGGATGGGCGCGAAATTTTGCTGCAGGTGAGCGTGGATCAGTTGCGCGAAACGGTAGGTGTCGGGGCCGAAAAACACCGCATCAGCCGCCTCGGTGGGGAATGCCGAATGCACGAAGAGCAAATCATCCAGATTTGACCAGCGCACCCTACTCTTCAAGTGACCTTCGTAATTATCAATGACCTGTGCGTCTAGCAGTTGCCGCTGTTCATCGGCCGACAACAACCCCGGCGCGAATGGACGGGACCAGCCGAACACATCGCGCAAAGAGTCAGCCATCTGGCCCTCGTCACGCTGGTTGACCCGTTGATGGGTCAACGGCGTCGGCGTGGTGAACCGATACCCGTCTGCCAACAAGCGCCGGCCCAATTGCAACAGCACGAGGTCGTTGGGGCAGAGTTTTTCTTCCTGATTCATCGGCAAAGTCCTTAAGGCAAACGAGATTTGAGTTCGATAAAGTGCCGCGTGGCGAGCAGTCCGGCCGGGTGTGCATGGCGGGCCGGTGCGAGCCACGGGATCAGAATCGCCATCTGCGCCAAGCCGTCCTGACCTTGCAGCGCGGCGTTGAGCGCCTGTACGTCGGGATCCTGTTCAAGCCCTTCGATGGGCGCTGCGGTTTGACTGTGCCGGCGAGCGGGTCTGGTTTTATCCGTTGACGTCCAGTCGCCGGCAATCCAGTCGTGCACCAGTTGTTTCTCGTAGGCATTGAACACGCCAAACATCGCCGCACCATCGCCCGCGATCAGTTGCCAAAAACGACTGGCCTGCGGGTCGTCGTGGCGTTTGATCCAGCCTTTGTTCTGCAACGCCTGAAGAAAACCGGTCAATTGCTCCGGTGCGGCCAGCCATTGATTGACGGTCTGCCCTTCGAAGCGGCAGTAATCGGAGTGCATGTGTTGGGCGAATGGACATTTGCGCTCGAGCATCGCCAGCAACGCCTGCTCAAGGTCGAAACCTTCAATGATCGCGCGACTGCCCTGCCCCAGATCGTTGAGCCGATAGCCCAGCGAGACCCGGCGCAAGAACTCGGCGCGATCAGCCTCAAGCGGCAGCAGATCGAGCGCCGCTTGCACGGCTTTTTGCGCATGCCCGGTGCTCGCGTTATCGATGGTCACATGCAGGGTGAAATAGTACGGATCGATGCCTAGCTCACTGAGTTCGTAACTGCTGATCAACAAGTGCAGCGGCAGTTGTTCGTAGCCGAGGTTGTAGCCGATGACCTCGGGCAAGTAATCAGCGCCACAGACACCGAGGGCCAGTTGTATCGCGCCTTGCAAGTAGCGTTCATCGTCGATGGCACTGTTGTCCTGCAAGTCGTGCTCGGCGAGCAGTTTGCGGTAGATCACCACGTGGTTCTGCGCCGGATTGCCCTCGCCCAGTTCTTCCAGAAAGGTGCGCAACAAGCCTTGGAAACGCGGGTCCTGCCAGCGCGGCAACAGGCCGGAAAGCCAGGCGCCGTCGACCAGCTTGGTCGGTGCCACCGCTTGCAGAAAATACAGCGCGTGCGCCTTGCCACGGAAGAATTGCCGAGGCCCGCCGGCCTTGCGCTGTTGCAGATAGTCGGCGTATTGCCGGGCGACATCGGCGCAATGTTCGGCGACCCACGCGTGCCACGTTGTCGGATCTTCGGGCAGAGCATCGGTGAGTTGCGCAGCGTGTTGCAGTTGTTCCTGCAAAAACGCCCGCGCAAAGTCCTGTGAATTGTCATCGCGCAACAACGCGTCATAGATCTGTCGGATGTTCCCGGCGGCATTCATAAGATGCGGTTGGGCAGGCGCGGCTTGCAGGCGTGTCAGGACAGTCATGGCAGTTTTCTCGGTCGGTTGGCAGGACGCTGTTCCACGCGCCTCTACAGCAGCAGAGAGGCAGCGCCTGTGAAAAATTCAATCGACGTGAAAATTGCCCGGACGGACGGCCGTCTGCGCGATCCTCGCACACACTTAATTCCTCTGTAGGAGCTGCCGAAGGCTGCGATCTTTTGATTTTGATTTTAAAAAACAAGATCAAAAGATCGCAGCCTTCGGCAGCTCCTACGGGGTTACATCGTGCAATGGGTTGAGTTCGCGTAACGGTGAGGGATGGCTAACGTTCAGGAACGATGTTTTTGGGAGGGCAAAGGAATGCCTGTTGCTGCAAAGGCGTGTGGATTACGCAAGGGACGTTATAGCGAGGCTGGACGTATTTATCTGCTTACTGCCGTCGTTTACGAACGTCAGAGAGTGTTCTCGGATTGGCGTTTGGGAAGACTGCTGGTAGAGCAAATGCGTGCAGCCGATGACGAGGGAATGGTTCAGTCACTGGCGTGGGTGGTGATGCCGGATCATCTGCATTGGCTGATTGAATTGAAACAAGGTTCATTGGCAGCGCTCATGTGCCGCGTGAAATCGCGCAGTTGTCGCTCGGTCAATCTCAAGCGTGGCAGTCAGGGACGGTTATGGCAACGCGGTTACTACGACCGGGCGTTACGTCGTGATGAAGACCTTAAAGCGGCGGCCCGATACATCATCATGAACCCGTTGCGTGCCGGATTGGTTCGGCGTGTGGGGGATTACCCGTTGTGGGATGCAATCTGGCTTTGAAGATCAAAAGATCGCAGCCTTCGTCAGCTCCTACATGGAATGATGTACACCCTGTAGGAGCTGCCGAAGGCTGCGATCTTCTGATTTTGCTTTCAGGCCTGACCTTTGGCCTGCTGCTCCAGATGCACCTGCAAATCCGGGTCGATCTGCAATGCTGCCGCCAGTTCATCCAGATAACTGCGCTCGACGCCCTGCTGATCATCCACCAGCATCACGCTGGCCAAGTACATTTCGGCGGCGACGGCGGGGTCGCCATTGGCTGACTTTGCCACTTCGGCGGGGTCCAGCGGCTTGGCGACTTCGGCGTCGAGCCATTGCTGCAACTGCGGATCATCGGTGTGTTTGCCGATTTCGCTGCTGATCAGGTGTTTCTCGGATTCATCGATACGACCGTCAGCCTTGGCCGCCGCGATCAAGGCGCGCAGCACCGCATGGCTGTGTTCTTCGATTTCCGGGCCGGCAAGGAGATTCGCCGTTTGCGGGATCTGTTGCGGGGCCGCGCTGGCCTGACTGCGTTGCCAGGCCTGATAGGCCTGAAACGCCATCATGCCCAGCGACGCCAAAGCCGCATAATTGGTCCCGCCGGAGCGGCTTTGTGTGCCGCCGCCACCCAGCGCCCCACCCAAGGCGCCGCCAAGACCACCACCGGCACCGCCGCCGAGCAAACCACCAAGCAAGCCGCCCAAGCCGCCAAGTCCACCGGCGGATCCGCCGCCGCTGGCCGCGCCCGAGCCACCACCGAGCAGTCCGCCCAACAACCCGCCTAAACCACCCAAACCATCGCCGGCAGACGCTGAAGACTGTTGTCCCGCCGAGGCCTGGCCTCGCAGCAGTTGTTCGAGCAAATCGCTGGTGTTCATGACGTCATCCTCAAGCATTGGCAGTGACTGCGTCTGGCAACGATAGACCCCTCAAGCCATAGCGCCAGCACCGTTTGGCTGATGCTCGAAGCCCTGGCGGATTTCGCCCGCGTATTTTTTCGCCGGCCAGCTAAGATTGATCAATGGTGAACCTTATCCCGGCCAGACCGGTCGATAGCTGCAACCCCGACCCGGTTTGCCGGCGCCCTGCTACCCAAGGGTGATACCCGGCTTGCTTCACTTTCTGGAGAACGCCCCCGTGATATCGACCGTACACATCGCCAGGCTCAAAGCATGGGGCGCCCATGGTTTTACCGCGACTGGCGTGGTCACCGCTTTTCTGGCCACCCTCGCCCTGTTGGAAAACCAGCCGACCCATTGCCTCATGTGGCTGGGCGTGGCGCTGATTGTCGACGGCCTCGACGGCGCACTGGCGCGCAAGGTCAATGTGCAATCGGTGCTGCCGAGCTTCGACGGTTCGATCCTTGATCTGGTGATCGATTACCTGACATATGTGTTCATTCCGGCGCTGTTTATCTATCGCTACATTCCGCTGCCCGACTACACCCTGCTGCTGACCGTGTCGCTGATTCTGGTGTCGTCGCTGTTCTGTTTCTGCAACGTCAATATGAAGAGCAAGGACAACTACTTTGTCGGGTTTCCGGCGGCGTGGAATGTGGTCGCACTGTGTCTGTACATCATCGGCCCGGGGCCGTGGATTACGTTCCTGACGGTCATTGGCCTGGCGTTGCTGACCGTGACCCGAATGAAGTTTCTGCACCCGTTCCGTGTGCGCCGGTTCATGCCGATCAACATTGCGGTGACGGCGATCTGGCTGCTGTGCAGCTTGTCGCTGGTACTCAACCATCCGGTGATCAACCCGTTGGTGATGGGCTTGTGGTTGTTGATGTCGGCCTACTTTCTGGGGATCTGTATCTGGCGCACGGCGCTGGAATGGTTTGATCGGCCTCAGGTGAAATAGGCTAATAGATATCAATACAAAAGCCTGTGGGAGCTGGCTTGTCAGCGATGGCGGTAGATCTGCCAACAGCAATGTCGAATGACAGTCCGTCATCGCTGGCAAGCCAGCTCCAACAGGGATTTCCTTTGAACCGGAGATCGGCTCTTTTAGCGTTTAGTGATTACCACCTCCAGATATTCACTCGGCACCACCAGCGAACTCTCCCCCGCCCGATTCAACCGATTGAGCAAATCCGCCAGATCACTTTCCAGCGCCTGCCCGCTCTCCGGCGGCAGTGCCGCGAAGGCCTTGTGCACCGGCCCGTACCAATGGCGGAATATGTCGATGAAGTGCGCGGCCGAGCGATAGCGAAAATTGAACTCGCGCCGCGTCACGCGCAGCAGAAAATCACGGTCATCGAAATGCTTGTGCAGCCAGGCATCGGAGCCCCAATTCGAGGGGGGCTGGGCACCGGCAGGCGGGGGCAGATGCCGGCCGAGCGTCTTGAACATCTGACCGACGAAACCTTCCGGCGTCCAGTTGGCCAGACCGATCCGCCCGCCACGGCGACAAACCCGGCCCAGTTCGGCGGCAGCCTTGTCCTGGTCCGGCGCAAACATCACGCCAAAGGTCGACAGTACCGCGTCGTAACTCTCGTCAGCGAACGGCAGCGCTTCGGCATCGGCCACCTGAAACGTCACGTCCAGATGCTCTGCCCGGGCACGATCCTGCCCGCGCTCCAGCAATGCCGCGACGTAATCGGTCGAGGTGACCAGACAACCGCGCCGTGCCGCCGCCAGCGTCGCATTACCGTTGCCGGCGGCGACATCCAGTACCTCCTCGTCGCAACGCAGGTCGCAGGCTTCAGCGAGGTTTTCGCCGACGATTTGCAGGGTGGTGCCGATCACGGCGTAGTCGCCACTGGCCCACGCGACTTTCTGGCGTTCCTTCAAGGCAGTGAGATCAATCGGGGTACTCATGAACGTGAGCTCCGCTGCAGGTTGGGCCGGTGATCATTCGGCCGTGGTCGGATCGATGACCGTCACCACACGCGCCACACTGTTGGCAGGAAACCCACCGAGCCTGGCGTGTTCGCGGACCTGCTCTTCGTCTGGTGCGATGTACACGCAATAGACTTTGTCAGCGGTGACGTAACTCTGCAGCCACTGCACCTGCGGCCCAAGTTCGCGCAACGCCTGACACGACGTTTGCGACACAGCCTGAAGTTCTGCTTGCGACAGCTTTCCGGCCCCTGGAATCTCGCGTTCAATCACGAATTTCGGCATGGCAACCTCGCGCTCTTGTTATGTGGCAAGGCCGGCAGTGACCCTGCTCCTGCACTATCGCGCCGAGACCGCCCGGCGTCCCTGCCAATCGTCTGTCAACTCCGTAAAACCGGGGGTTTGCCGATGAGCGGTGGAAATCTGTAAAGCCTCTGGAACACCTAGAAAATTGCCAACGTCCCGGGATTGGTTTCTGATGCGTTCTCGCTTCTGGAACGGACTCGACTGATGTCACTGCAAATCGATTGGCTCGCGCATCACCTGCACCACAGCGACCGTTATGCTCAATGGATCCACCAACAATTCCCCTACGAATACGTCGACCACCCGCTGGACGAGTGGCAGCGTGAATTTGCCGAGGGCCAAAGCAATGGCGACTGGTCCTGCCTGATCGCCATGGACGGTGAACATCTGGTCGGCGGCGCCGCGCTGGCACGCGATGACCTCCCCCTGCGTCCCGAGCTCGGCCCATGGCTGGCCTGCGTGTTCGTCAGCCCTGAAGCGCGCGGGCAAGGTCTGGCGGAACGCTTGATTGAAGGGGTTTGCAAGAAGGCGAAAGACTGCGGGTTTACACGTCTTTATTTGCACACACAAAACAAGCAGGACTACTACGCCAAGCGCGGCTGGCAAGTCCTGGAGCGCTTTCGCGCCTGGGACAACGAACAATGGCTCATAGTCCGCGACCTCTGAGCCATTGGTTTTGCTGATCAAGCGGCAGGCGCCTTCGCCTCCTTGAGCAACTGCTGGATCATCTGCTCCTGCGTTTCGTAACGACCTTCGCCGAAGTGGCTGTAACGCACCTGGCCTTTGGCGTCGATCAGGTAATGCGCCGGCCAGTATTGATTGTCGAAGTTGCGCCAGATCGCATAGTTGTTGTCGATGGCCACCGGGTAGGTGATGCCGAGCTTTTTCACCTGATCCTTGACGTTGTCGATGATCCGCTCATAGCCGTATTCCGGGGTGTGCACGCCGATCACCACCAGGCCGTCCTTCTCGTATTTCTTCGCCCATTCTTTGACGTACGGCAGGGTGTGCTGGCAGTTGATGCAGTCGTAGGTCCAGAAATCCACCAGTACAACTTTGCCGCGCACGGATTCAGCGCTCAGTTCTGGCGAGTTCAGCCATTGCACTGCGCCGGCCAACGACGGCATCGCGCCTTTGCCCTCCTCCATCGGCGAGTCCGCGCGGACTTTGCTGATGAAGTAGTCGACCACTTTTGGCACGTTCTCCAACACGCTTTTTTCGACGCTGGCCACACCTTGGGAGGACGTGTTTGCCAGCAAGGTTTTATCGAAGCCGGTGGCAATGACCGCCGCCGTCGCGAGTACCGCAACACCGGCACCACGGCGCAACCAACCGGTGAACGGGATTGACGGTTTCAGGCGATTGACCAAGCCGCGCCCGGTAAAGATCAACGTGCCCAGCGACAAGGCACTGCCGGCGCCGTAGGCCAGCAGCAACAGGCTGGTCTGCGCGTTGGCGCCTTGCAGCATGGCACCGGTGAGGATCACGCCAAGAATCGGCCCGGCGCACGGTGCCCACAGCAGCCCTGTAGCCACGCCAAGCATGATCGAGCTCAACGGCCCGGCCTTTTTCCGGGTATCCGGGTCGAGACGATTGCCGAGCATCACGAAGGGACGTGTCAGCCAGTCGCCGATACGCGCCGAGATCAGCGACAGGGCGAACACGCTCATCACAATCAGCGCGACGTAACGGCCGCTGTTGCTGGCTTGAATCACCCATTCACTGCTGACCACCGCCAGGCTGGAGATCAGCGCGAAGGTCAGGGCCATGCCGCCGAGGGTCAACAGTATCGAAGCGCGGCTACGTTGGGCGCCGGCAAACAGAAACGGGACCACCGGCAGGATGCAGGGGCTGAGCACGGTCAGCAGACCGCCGAGGAATGCGATGAGGTACATAGTGAGTCACCCTTGATCAATGAATGTGACAGGCCATTCAAACGTTCTGGCTTTCCAGCCAATGGCTCTGCGGCGTGCGACTGGAACCGTCTGCAGCAAACATCTGGCCCTGCGGCGTGCGGCTGGCGCCGTCCGCTGCAATCTGGCCGTCGCTGCCCTGCTTGGCCACCGGTGTCAGCTGGAAGCAGGTGCCGCTGTGGCAGCTATGCTGTTCAACCGCAGCGTTTGCATGGGCAGCGACACCGGCCAGTGAGAAGGCGATGACGGTCAAAAAGCGCGATACGTTGTTCATGGCTGTTTCCTTCTATAAAGAGTGATGGCTTAGTTGTCGTTGTTGCAGCCGTCAGCGAATTTGCTGTAATCGAGCACGCGGGTCTGACCGGCCGAATCGAGGTAGGTCATGCGCGCCTCGACAATCCCGCAATTCACTGAGTTGTCCTGTTTCAGCGAGATCACTTTCTGGATATCCAGGTGAGTGCCGTAGGTGTAGGTTTGCGGGGTGACATCGGCTTCGGCGCGGGCCGACAGCGTGCAGATGTTCAGGGCGGCAAACAGGCAGGCGGCGATTACGGATTTGTTGTTCATGGCGTGTTCCTCAAGGCTTCAGTGGGTTTGAGCCGAGGCGATCGGTGTGGGCCTCGATGGAGCCTATTTGAGGCTCGCGAGGTATCGCGTCTGTGTCAGGAACAGGCGTGTTTCAATCGCTGTGTATCCCGGCCAGCGGGGGATACACAGCGATACAAAACCCTGAAAAAACCGCGTTTTTGCGTGCTCATGTATCCGTTGTCACGGCAGATACACTGCAATACAAAGGCAGGCAGGCGAGCCGCCCGAGGCTCGATAGACTGCTCGGCATTCCCCTTTGATAGAGGCTCGAACCCGATGGATCATGTCGATCACATTCTCATCGTCGACGACGACCGCGAGATCCGCGAACTGGTCGGCAACTACCTGAAGAAAAACGGCCTGCGCACCACGGTGGTCGCCGATGGCCGGCAGATGCGCAGCTTTCTTGAAGCCAACACCGTCGACCTGATTGTGCTCGACATCATGATGCCCGGCGACGATGGCCTGCAGTTATGCCGTGAACTGCGCGTGGGCAAACACAAGGCCACGCCAGTGTTGATGCTGACCGCGCGCAACGATGAAACCGACCGCATCATCGGCCTGGAAATGGGCGCCGACGATTACCTGACCAAACCGTTCGCTGCCCGCGAATTGCTCGCGCGGATCAACGCTGTGCTGCGTCGCACGCGCATGCTGCCGCCGAATCTGGTGGTCACCGAAGCCGGTCGCTTGTTGGCTTTCGGCCGTTGGCAACTGGACACCTCAGCCCGCCACTTGCTCGACAAGGACGGCACCATGGTCGCCCTCAGCGGCGCCGAATACCGCTTGCTGCGAGTGTTCCTCGATCACCCGCAACGGGTGCTCAGCCGCGATCAACTGCTCAACCTGACGCAGGGCCGCGACGCCGATCTGTTTGATCGCTCGATCGATTTGCTGGTCAGCCGTTTGCGTCAGCGTCTGCTTGATGATGCGCGCGAGCCGGCCTACATCAAGACCGTGCGCAGCGAAGGTTACGTGTTCTCGCTGCCGGTCGAGATTCTCGGTGCCCCGGCATGAGCATCAATCTGCACTGGCCGCGCACCCTCGCCTCGCGCCTGTCGCTGATTTTCCTGATCGGCCTGCTGCTCGCCCAGGCGCTGTCGTTCGGTGCGCAGTATTACGAGCGTTACCAGAGCGCCAAGAACACCATGCTCGGCAATCTCGAGACCGACGTTTCGACCTCGATTGCGATCCTTGATCGCCTGCCTGCCGCAGAGCGTCCCGACTGGCTCAAACGTCTGGCGCGAGCCAACTACGGTTACCTGTTGAGCGAAGGTGAACCGGGCACGCCGATCGAAGCCAGTGATGTTCCGGTGGCTGTCACCTCGATCACCGAAGCCATTGGTGAACGCTATCCGCTGACCTTCACCGACATTCCCGGGCCGAAGAAACACTTTCAGGGCCATCTGCGCCTGAGTGACGGCAGTCCGGTGACCATCGACGTGCGTCCCGCCATGGTCCCGTTGTCACCGTGGTTGCCGGCGGTCCTGCTCGGCCAACTGGCGCTGATGCTCGCCTGTACCTGGCTGGCGGTGCGCATTGCGGTCCGCCCGTTGACCCGGCTGGCCGACGCCGTGGAAACCCTCGACCCCAACGCCCACCCGATCAATCTCGACGAAAGCGGCCCCACCGAAGTGGTCTACGCCGCGCGTGCATTCAACACGATGCAGGCGCGCATCGCTGCCTACCTCAAAGAGCGCATGCAACTGCTGGCGGCGATTTCCCATGACCTGCAAACCCCGATCACGCGAATGAAGCTGCGCGCCGAGTTCATGGACGACTCCGCCGAGAAAGACAAACTGTGGAATGACCTCAGCGAGATGGAGCATCTGGTACGCGAAGGCGTGGCTTATGCCCGCAGCATCCATGGCTCGACCGAGGAAAGCCGCCGCACCAACATGGATTCCTTCCTCGAAAGCCTGGTGTTCGACTATCAGGACATGGGCAAGCAGGTGAACCTGGTTGGCAAGAGCGCGGCGGTCATCGACACTCGGCCCCATGCCTTGCGCCGTGTTCTGGTGAACCTGACCGACAACGCGCTGAAATTCGCCGGCGCCGCCGAAGTCTGGGTTGAAGCCAACAAGGGCAGCCTGGCGATCACCGTGATGGACCGTGGGCCGGGCATCGCTGAATCCGAACTGGCGCAAGTGCTGCAACCGTTCTACCGCGTGGAAAACTCGCGCAATCGCGATACCGGCGGCACCGGGCTGGGACTGGCCATCGCCCAGCAACTGGCCATGGCGTTGGGCGGCTCACTGACCTTGAGCAACCGCGACGGTGGCGGGTTGTGTGCGGAACTGAAACTCCCCCTGCACTCCTGATAACAGCGAAAAGCCCTGTGGGAGCGAGCTTGCTCCCACAGTGTGCGGCGCGGTTTAAGTATTCAAGATGCCAGACCGATCACCTGGTCCTCATGCATCTGCCGCAACAACATCAGGCCGTTGTCCATGAACGAATTGCTGGCGGACTGCCCGGCCTCCTGCGCCAGAGCTTGCAGCTGCTCGCGCCCTGTCAGCGGTGCAAACTCGGTGATGCGCTGTAACAAGCGCCAGGCCAGCGGGCTCAGTTCGGAAAACTTCACACTCCAGTCTGCCGTGCGCCGCACCAGCAAAAACGTCGGTTGCCCCGGTGGCGTGGCGGGCTGATTGTCCGGATCGAGTTCATGCACCGGCCAGACATACGCCAGAGGCCAGACCAACGCCGAGATTTGCAGTGGGCGTTCCAGCAACAGCGCCGGATCGGTCGGCGGCAGCGCTTGGGCATCCGATTGCTGCAAGACCATCTCAACCCATTCGTAATGCGCCAGCTCCAGTAAAAACGCCGGCCACTCACCCTCGCGCAACACTTGCGGTGGCGAAGCGAGGAAGTCGAGAAACGTTTCGGCAATCTCTCCAAATTTCGGGGTCTGCGCCCGCCAGTCGCGCAAGAACCCTCGCACCAGCAAGTGCCAGCGTTGCTCCCCGATAATCCGGATCAACACCGGAAACGTACCGCTTAACAGTTGCGATACGTTGTTGAACACCAGATCGCGATAGACGTTGACCCGCGCCACGTTCATGTCGGCCGGTGGCGACCGGTGTTCGGGATCACGCAAATACCGGGTCAGTGCCTGTTGTTGCAACGTCAGGTTATCCACGATGGCGTCCCCCCGCTTGCAAGTGGCGAATGGTCTGCAATTCGGTAACCAGCTCGGAAAAGGCCGGGAAGTTGAAATCCCGCTCCAACAAAGTGGGTTGCGCGTCAAATCGTGCGTAGGCCTCGGCCAGCAATGCCCAGACCGCCGGCTTCACCGAGGCGCCATGGGTGTCGATTTTCAGCGTGTCGGACTCATCGAAATGTCCGGCCACATGCATGCCGACCACCCGGCCTGGCTCGATACCGGCTAAAAATGCTTGCGGATCAAATCCGTGGTTGATCGCGTTGACGTAGACATTGTTGACGTCCAGCAGCAGGTCGCAATCGGCCTCGCGCAGCACGGCGTTGGTGAAGGTCACTTCGTCCATGTCCTGACGCGGCGCGGCGTAGTAGGAGACGTTTTCCACGGCCAGACGCCGGCCGAGAATGTCCTGAGCCTGACGGATGCGCGCAGCGACGTGATGCACCGCTTCTTCGGTGAACGGCAATGGCAGCAAATCATAGAGATGCCCGTCATCGCTGCAATAACTCAGGTGTTCGCTGTAGAGCGGCACATTGTAACGGTCGAGAAACACCCGCACTTCGTGCAAGAACCCGATATCCAGCGGCGCCGGCCCGCCGAGTGACAACGACAAACCGTGACAGGACAACGGGTAGCGTTCGGCCAGTTCACGCAACGCCGCGCCATGGGCGCCGCCGACGCCGATCCAGTTTTCCGGAGCGACTTCGAGAAAGTCGAAATCGCCGGTGCGGGCAGCTTGCAGGTCTTTCAGCAGGCCACGGCGCAGGCCGAGGCCGACGCTGGGTGGCGTTGATGATTGAGGAATTTGCATGGGGAAACCTCGATGGGTGGGTCTACCCAGTGGAATCGACGCCTGTATCACGGCTGTGTGCAACTGACCGGACGTTTGCAGCCCTGTGTATCCTCCAACCACCGCGATACACAGTGATACTCAATCTTCATCAAACAGCTCCCACAGTTTTTTCAGTGTTCACAAATACAGCGTCACGCCCGGACCGGGGCTAGACTCCTTTATTACCCAGTCGAGGGGGACGCAGGGCGTCAGCCGTGCCCTGCCCAACTCCGCGACCACCGCCCGGTGGCGCACGCCTCGACCTTCGACGCCGCCGGACTGTGATCCTGTTTCAGGAGCACACGTGATGGACGAGGCGAAGCTCAACCAATTCATGGGCAAACTGGTCAACGACATGGGCGGTGCGGCGATGCTGGCCAATGTCATCGTCGGCGAAGAGCTCGGCTTGTACCGGGCCATGGCCGACAGTCAGCCAATCAGTGCCGATGCCCTCGCCGCGAAAACCACCTGCAATCCGCGTCTGGTGCGCGAATGGCTCAGCGCTCACGCGGCGTCCGGCTATATGGAGCACCACGACGGCCAGTTCCGTTTACCGGAAGAACAGGCGCTGGCGTTGGCCGTCGAAGACTCGCCGGTCTACGTCGCCGGTGGTCTCGGGGTGGTGGCGTCGTTTTTCCACGACAAGGACAAACTGGTCAAAGCCATGCGCGGTAACGGCGCCCTGCCTTGGGGCGATCACCATCCGTGCATGTTCACCGGCACGGAACGCTTTTTCCGGCCCGGCTACAAAGGTCACCTGATCGCCGAATGGCTGCCGGCGCTGGACGGTGTCGTGGCCAAGCTTGAAGAAGGCGCCAAAGTCGCCGACATCGGCTGCGGCCACGGCGCCTCGACGGTGATCATGGCGCAGGCGTTTCCCAACTCGCGCTTCGTCGGCTACGACTATCACGCGCCGTCGATCACCGTTGCCACCCAACGCGCCGAGGAAGGCGGCGTCAGCAGCCGGGCGAAGTTTTTCCAGGGCTCGGCAAAGAGCTACCCCGGCAACGACTACGACCTGATCTGCTATTTCGACTGCCTGCACGACATGGGCGACCCGGTCGGCGCCGCGCGTCACGCCTATGACTCGCTGAAAGACGACGGCACGGTGTTGCTGGTCGAACCGTTCGCCAACGACACGCTGGACGACAACATCAACCCGGTCGGACGGCTGTTCTACGCCGCCTCGACGTTTATCTGCACACCGAACTCGCTGTCGCAGGAAGTCGGCCTGGGCCTGGGCGCGCAGGCAGGGGAAATGCGTCTGCGCAAAGTGTTTGTCGAGGCCGGGTTCAAGCAGTTCCGTCGGGCCACGCAAACGCCGTTCAATCTGATTCTGGAGGCGCGCAAGTAACCTGCGCGGGTCGCGTGCTAACCTGCTGGCATCGTCCTTCCCCGGAGCGCTGACCATGCTCGACAGCCCGACCCGCGAACACCTCGACACCCTGCAAGAGGTGATGGCTGATGGCGACTTCATCGTATTGACCGGGGCCGGCATCAGCACGCCGTCGGGGATTCCGGATTACCGCGACCGCGACGGTGTACGCCGTGGCCGACAACCGATGATGTATCAGGAGTTTCTGGCCGCCGCTGAATCACGCCGCCGCTACTGGGCGCGGGCCATGCTGGGTTGGCCGAGGGTGCGTCAGGCGCAGCCGAATGCTGCGCACGAAGCGTTGGCCAGTTTGCAGCGCCAAGGGCTGATCAGCGACTTGATCACTCAGAACGTCGACACCCTGCACGATCAGGCCGGCAGTCACGATGTGATCGAACTGCACGGCAGCCTGCACCGGGTGTTGTGCCTGGACTGCGGTCAGCGCAGTGAACGCGACGCGATTCAACAACTGATGGAATTGCACAATCCGTATCTGGCCGGCGTCGATGCGGTGCAGGCGCCGGACGGCGACACCCTGCTCGACCCGGCGTTCGAGGCGCGTTTTCAGGTGCCGCATTGCCCGCATTGCGCCGGTGAACGAATGAAACCGGACGTGGTGTTTTTCGGCGAGAACGTCGCGCAGCCCACGGCGGCTCGGGCAATGGCAGCGGCCGAAAATGCGGCAGGGATGTTGGTGGTGGGGTCTTCGTTGATGGCGTATTCGGCGTTTCGTTTGTGCCGGGTGATTGCCGATCGCGGCAAACCGTTGATTGCGATCAATCTGGGCAAGACCCGCGCGGATGATTTGCTGGACTTGAAGATTGAAGCGTCGTGTGAACAGCTGTTGCCGTTGTTGGCGAGGGGTCTGGACCGGTGAATGGCTGCACTCTGTGCTCGACTCAGGATCCAAGCCCCTCACCCTAGCCCTCTCCCACGGGAGAGGGAACTGACCGAGTTGTCAGGGCTGAATACTGCGACCTGGAAATGCTGAGTCGAGCCCACTTTCTGAAATGCCCACGATCGGCTCCCTTTCCCCCTAGTCCTCTCCCAAGGCAGAGGGAACTGACCGAGTTGTTGATGGGCGATATATCGACCTGGAAATTTGGAGTCGGACCCAGTTTCTGAAATGCCCCCGATCAGCTCCCTTCCCCCTCGCCCCCTTGGGGGAGAGGGTTGGGGTGAGGGGGTAAATCTCACAGTCGCCCGAGATCTTCCGCCTGGAGAATATCGAACAACGCCTGCGCCGCTGCCGACAGTTCATTGCCCGGCTCGGTCAGCACGCCGATGGCCCGCTCCACCGAATCATCCAGCGTCAGGCAATGGGCGCCCAACTCCTGCATCTGCCCGGCACACAACGCCGGGACGGCGCTGACACCCAGCCCACTGGCGACCATCCGCCCGACCGTTGCCAATTGATGGCTTTCAAACTCCACCGGCAACTTCATGCCCCGCGCCTGCAAGTGCTCTTCGAGCATCACCCGCACCGTCGAGGGCCGCTGCAACGTGATGAACGGCTCCTGCAACAACGTCTGCCAGTCGATCTCAGTGCGCTGCGCCAGCGGCGAATCCTTCGACACCACCGCGACGAAGCGATCCCTGTACAGCGGCGTAAACGTCATCGACGTGTTTTGCATCGGCTCAAACGCCACCCCCAGTTCAACCTGACGATCGCGCACCATCTCCAACACCTGCTCATTGATCACGTCGTTGACCGTGACATTGACGTTCGGATAGCGCGCACGAAACGTTTTGAGGATCGGTGGCAACAGGTTGCCGGCAAACGACGGCATCGCCGCCAGCGTCACCCGCCCGCGTTGCAGGCTGAAGCGCTGACGTATTTCGTCTTCGGCGTTGTCCCAGTCCGCGATCAGGCGCCGGGCCAATGGCAGCAGCGACTCACCTTCTGCGGTCAGCGCCACATTGCGGGTGTTGCGGCTGAACAGGCGGCCGCCCAGGCCCTCCTCCAGCGCTTTGATGGTCAGGCTCAACGCCGATTGCGACAGGTGCAGCCGCTCGCAAGCCACGGCGAAACTCAGGCTTTGCGCCACGGCGAGGAAGGCGCGGATCTGTTTGATGGTCATACTGAAGCCTCAGGATCTTCGGCGCATCGTGGGAACGATCAAAGCAGCCGCCATAACGCGACTATTGAGTTTTATCTATCAATCAACCTTAAAAATCAACTTAACAAATATATTCTCCAGCGCGACACTCCAACCATTCGGCTAGCCAGCCGCCCGCAAATAATAAAAGAGGTGCATATGGCAGGTTTCGACAAGCGCGTGAGTTCCTACGAGGAAGCCCTCGCCGGACTGGAAGACGGCATGACCGTTATCGCCGGCGGCTTTGGTCTGTGCGGTATTCCGGAAAACCTGATCGCCGAGATCAAGCGCAAAGGCACCCGCGACCTCACCGTCGTCTCCAACAATTGCGGCGTCGACGGTTTCGGCCTCGGCGTGCTGCTCACCGACCGCCAGATCAGCAAAGTCATCGCCTCCTACGTCGGCGAAAACAAGCTGTTCGAAGAGCAACTGCTCAAGGGCGACATCGAAGTCATCCTGACCCCGCAAGGCACCCTCGCCGAGAAAATGCGCGCAGGCGGCGCCGGCATTCCGGCCTTCTTCACCGCCACCGGCGTCGGCACCCCGGTCGCAGAGGGCAAGGAAGTGCGTGAGTTCAAAGGTCGCAAGTACCTGATGGAAGAATCCATCACCGGCGACTTCGCCATCGTCAAAGGCTGGAAAGCCGACCACTTCGGCAACGTCATCTACCGTCACACCGCGCAGAACTTCAACCCGCTGGCCGCCACCGCCGGCAAGATCACCGTGGTTGAAGTCGAAGAAATCGTCGAACCCGGCGAACTCGACCCTTCGCAGATCCACACCCCTGGCATCTACGTCGATCGGGTCATTTGCGGCACGTTCGAAAAACGCATCGAACAGCGCACCATCCGCAAATAATTCAGGCTGACGGAGAATAAAAACATGGCACTTTCCCGCGAACAAATGGCTCAGCGCGTCGCCCGCGAAATGCAGGACGGCTTTTATGTGAACCTCGGCATCGGCATTCCGACCCTGGTCGCCAACTACATTCCCGACGGCATGGAAGTCATGCTGCAATCGGAAAACGGCCTGCTCGGCATGGGCCCGTTTCCGACTGAAGACACCATCGATGCCGACATGATCAACGCCGGCAAACAGACCGTAACCGCACGCATCGGTGCGTCGATTTTCAACTCTGCCGAATCCTTCGCGATGATCCGCGGTGGCCATGTCGACCTGACCGTGCTTGGCGCATTCGAAGTCGACGTCGAAGGCAACATCGCCTCGTGGATGATCCCCGGCAAACTGGTCAAGGGCATGGGCGGCGCGATGGATCTGGTGGCCGGCGCCGACAACATCATCGTGATCATGACCCACGCCTCCAAGGACGGTGAGTCGAAATTGCTCAGCAAGTGCAGCCTGCCGCTGACTGGCGCCGGCTGCATCAAGCGTGTGCTGACCGACCTCGCTTACCTGGAAATCGAAAATGGCGCTTTTGTCCTCAAGGAACGCGCACCTGGCGTCAGCGTCGAGGAAATCGTCGCCAAAACCGCTGGTAAACTGATCGTCCCGGATCACGTACCGGAAATGCAGTTCGCTGCCCAGTGAGGAATTCGAAAATGCAAGACGTCGTAATTGTTGCCGCCACGCGTACCGCGATCGGCAGTTTCCAGGGTTCGCTGGCCAGCGTGTCCGCCGTTGATCTGGGCGCGGCGGTGATCCGCCAATTGCTCGAACAAACCGGCCTGGACGGTGCGCAGGTCGATGAAGTGATCATGGGCCAGGTGTTGACCGCCGGCGCCGGCCAGAACCCGGCGCGTCAGGCTGCGGTCAAGGCTGGCCTGCCTCACGCCGTACCCGCCATGACCCTGAACAAGGTGTGTGGTTCGGGCCTCAAGGCCCTGCACCTCGGTGCGCAGGCGATCCGTTGCGGCGACGCTGACGTGATCATCGCCGGTGGCCAGGAAAACATGAGCCTGTCCAACTACGTGATGCCGGGCGCACGCACCGGTCTGCGCATGGGCCACGCGCAAATCGTCGACACCATGATCAGTGATGGCTTGTGGGATGCGTTCAACGACTACCACATGGGCATCACCGCCGAGAACCTCGTCGATAAATACGCCATCAGCCGTGAACAGCAAGATGCTTTCGCCGCCGCTTCTCAGCAGAAGGCCGCTGCCGCCATTGAGGCCGGTCGCTTTGTCGATGAGATCACCCCGATCCTGATTCCACAGCGCAAGGGTGACCCTGTTGCTTTCAAGGTCGACGAGCAACCGCGTGGCGACACCACTGCCGAATCCCTGGCGAAACTGCGCCCGGCGTTCAAGAAGGATGGCAGCGTCACTGCGGGTAACGCCTCCTCGCTGAACGATGGCGCCGCCGCCGTGATTTTGATGAGCGCAGAAAAAGCCAAGTCCCTCGGCCTGCCCGTACTGGCCACCATCGCCGCTTATGCCAACGCGGGTGTTGACCCGGCGATCATGGGCATCGGTCCGGTATCGGCGACCCGCCGCTGCCTCGACAAGGCTGGCTGGGACATCGGCCAGCTCGACCTGATCGAAGCCAACGAAGCCTTCGCCGCGCAATCACTGGCAGTGGCCAAGGATCTGCAATGGGATCTGGACAAGGTCAACGTCAACGGCGGCGCCATCGCGTTGGGCCATCCGATCGGTGCATCAGGTTGCCGCGTGCTGGTAACGCTGCTGCATGAAATGATCAAGCGTGATGCGAAAAAGGGTCTGGCGACCCTGTGCATCGGTGGCGGTCAGGGTGTGGCGCTGGCGCTGGAACGCGCATAACCAGAGTTCAACAGTGAATGGCGGATCCACGACATCCGCCGCTTGCTGGCAACAAAAACCCGGTGCGACTTGCGTTACACCGGGTGTTTTTTTGCCTGTTCGAAAAGTGCGTTGAATGTTCCGACGCCTGCTCGCGAAGAGGCCGGACCGGCCAGCGAAAATCTAAGGCTTGCGCAGCAGGTACGTATCCATGATCCACCCATGCTCCGCCCGCGCCGCCTTGCGCACCCGCTCGATCTCATCCGCGACATCGGCAAGCCTGCCACTGATCAGAATCTCATCCGGCGTGCCCAGGTAGGCCCCCCAGTAAATCTCGGTCTGCTGATCGGCGACCTGGTGATAAGAGTCTTCAGCATCGAGCATTACCACCACACTGTCCGCATCACTCACCTGCCCTGCTGCCAAACGCCGCCCGGTGGTGATTTCAATGGAACGACCGATCGTATTCAGCGGCACCTTGTGCTGCGCCGCCAACGCCTGAACGCTGGTAATCCCGGGAATCACGTCAAACTCGAAGGCACACGTGCCCGAGGCCAGAATGGCCTGGAGGATACGCACGGTGCTGTCGTACAACGCCGGGTCGCCCCACACCAGGAAACCACCGCACTGGCCGTCAGACAATTCGTCATTGATCAGGCGTTCGAAGGTCTGCTGCTTGGCACGGTTCAGGTCATCGACACTGGCCGTGTAGTCGACATCGCCCCGTTCGCGCTCCGGGCTGTGAGCTTCGACGAAGCGATAGTCAGGGTCGTCGATGTAGCGCTCACAAATTTCGCGACGCAGGTCGATCAGTTTGTCTTTGCTCTGGCCTTTATCCATCAGGAAGAACACATCGACCCGGTTCAACGCCTTCACCGCCTGCATCGTGATGTAGTCGGGATTGCCAGCACCGATGCCAATCACCAGCAGTTGTTTCATCACAAAGCTCCTTTAAGACACAGGCGCCAGCGCCCGGTGAAGCGCAGTTCGAGCATCGACAACGGTTCGACATCAATGTCATGAAACGCCGAACCGCGCATCACGTGGATCAGCGCAGCGCGGATGACAAACGGATGCGTCACCGCCACTACATGCCCTGGCGTGGCTTGCAGACTGGACAACCACGTGCTCATGCGCTCGCACAGCTGCGCCACCGACTCACCGCCGTGGGGGGTGGCTTGGGGGTCTTCGAGCCAGACGTGCAGCGCTTCTGCTTCCGAGGCTTGCAGGGCTTTGATCGACATGCCGTGCCAGCGCCCCCAGTCACAATCACGCAGCGCCTCATCAACCTGCGCGTCGGCGCCGAACCACGCTGCTGTCTGGCGCGTGCGCAACTCCGGCGCGCAAATCAAGCGGCGCGCGGCGTCGAAACGCTCCGCCCATTCACCCGATGCCAGCCGGATATTTTCAACAGGTTCATTCGTAGGAAAACACGCCAATTTCTGTGCGACGGTTCGCGCATGGCAAATCAATGTCAAACGAGTGGTCTGCACAGGGATCGCTCCGGTGGGCGTTCATGAAAATCAGCGGCGCAAAGCCGTTCTCTCGGTGATTGTGCCGTAAACCGAGGGTTGCGGGGTTACTGGGTAGACCCCGTTTAAAACCGACATACGCAGAAATACGGCGATCTCTGACACTGTTGTGGGCTATGGACTACGAGCCCTGTCGAACTCGGTGTAGTCCTTGTTACACGGGCGTCTCGCCTCATTCTGGCGCCTTTTCAACACGCTGCAAAATTCACTAGACATGTAACGTCAGTTACATAAATACTGTTTTAACGGATTATGAAGCGAATTCAACACACTCATCCAGCAGGAGCCCGGATGCCCCCTCTCAGAGACCTGATCACCGATCCCGGCCTGGATCTTACGCCGTCGGAGCGCAAAGTCGTTCGCGCCTTGCTTGATCAGTACCCACGCAACGGTCTGGGGCCGATGGCGCGTCTGGCCGAACATGCAGGCGTCAGCGATCCGACCATTGTGCGGCTGGTGAAAAAACTCGGCTTCGGCGGTTATGCCGAATTCCAGGAAGCACTGCTCAGCGACATGGACCACCGCTTGCGCTCGCCGCGCACACTGCTGCAACCGCGCGCTCATCAGCACAAGGACGACGCCTGGAGCCACTATCTGGGCGACAGCCATCGCCTGCTGGTCGAAACCCAATCGCTGACCCAGCCGGAAGATGTACGCATTCTCACCGACTGGCTGCTCGATCCCCGGCATCAGGTGTACTGCTTCGGCGGACGCTTCAGCAGCCTGATGGCCACTTACCTGCTCAATCACCTGCGCCTGTTGCGCCCCGGTTGCTTCGCCCTGGAAGACAACGCGCAACTGCCTGATCGACTGTTTGATCTGCAGCGTCAGGACGTCGTGCTGCTGTTCGACTATCGCCGTTACCAGACCCAGGCCCTGCGGGTCGCCAGTGCGGCGAAAAACAACAACGCGCGCGTGGTGTTGTTCACTGACATCTATGCCTCGCCGCTGCGCGAGCTGGCCGACCTGATTATCAGCGCGCCGGTGGAATCGGCCTCGCCGTTCGACACCATGGTGCCGGCGCTGGCGCAGGTCGAGGCACTGATCGCCTGCCTGACCTTGCGCACCGAAAACCTCGCCGATCGCCTGGAAGGCATCGACGCCCTGCGCAATGACTTCAACACCCACCTGCTGGAGGATAAATAAGGATGTTCAGCCTTCCCCACCGCTCGCCGCGGGACTTGCCGTTTGTCACCGATCACACCGCGCTGTTGCTGGTGGATATGCAGCGTGCCTGGCTCGAACCGCAGTTCGACGCGCACCTCAACGGGCCTGACGCCGAGTATTTCCTGACCCGGGCGCACATGCAGGTGGTGCCCAACCAACGTCGCTTGCTCAGCGCTTTTCGCGAGGCGCGGCAGAACGTGCTGCACACGATTATCGAAAGCCTCACCGCCGATGGCCGCGACCGTTCGCTCGATCACAAGCTCTCGGACATGCACCTGCCCAAAGGCAGCGTACAGGCCAGGATCATTGAAGACCTGAGCCCGGTGGAAAACGAAATCGTCCTGCCGAAGACGTCATCGGGCGTCTTCAACTCGACCAACATCGACTACGTGCTGCGCAATCTGCAAACCCGTCATCTGATCATCGCCGGCATCGTCACCGACCAATGCGTCGATATGGCCGTGCGCGACGCTGCCGACCGTGGCTATCTGGTCACGCTGGTCGAGGACGCCTGCGCCACCTACAGCGCCGAACGCCATCACGCTTGCCTGAATGCGATCAAGGGTTACTGCTGGATTACCGACACCGACACCGTGCTCGGCCGCCTGCAGGAGATGCAGCCATGAGCGCCCGCCTGGCACCACTGCCGATGACCACGCTGGTCACCACCGATCTGATCGGTATTACCCGTGGCCGCTCGTTTCCCACTGATGAGCTTGAGCATTATCAAGCCGCCGGTTGCGGCTGGGTGCCGGCCAACAGCGCGTTGACGCCGCAGGACATCATTGCTTCGACCAATCCGTGGGGCGCGTATGGCGACTTGCGGCTGATTCCCGATCTGAGCAGCCGCGTCACCGTCGGCAATGGCCCGGACGCCGATGCCCCGGCACTGGATTTCATCCACGGCGATATCCGCGAAACCGATGGCCGCCCGTGGGGCGCCTGCCCGCGCACGCTGCTGCGCGATGAAATCGAGCGTTATCGCGATGCGTTGGGCTTGCAGGTCAACGCCGCGTTCGAACACGAATTCAACCTGCACGCCGGTTTCGCCGAGCATCTGGCGTTCTCCCTCGAAGCCCAGCGTCAGGGCGCCGAGTTCGGCGGCTGGCTGCTCAGCGCCCTGCGCGCCGGCGGTGCCGAGCCGGAAATGTTTCTGCCCGAATACGGCAAGCACCAATACGAGATCACCTGCCGCCCGACGCTCGGCGTGGCGGCGGCCGATCGCGCCGTCAACGTGCGCGAGATCACCCGCGAGATCGCCCGGCAAATGGGCCTGGACTTGAGCTTCGCGCCGAAGACTGCCGCCGACGCGGTGTGCAACGGCGTGCACCTGCATGTCAGCCTGCTCGATCTGGCCGGCCAGCCGATGCTCTACGACGCCGGCACCAGCAATGGACTGTCGAGTCTCGGCCAGCATTGGGCAGCGGGAATCCTGCATTACTTGCCGGCACTGTGTGCGTTCACCGCGCCGACGCCAGCGTCGTACGAGCGCTTGCAGCCGCATCACTGGAGCGCGTCTTACGCTTGTCTGGGTCAACAGAACCGCGAGGCGGCGCTGCGCATCTGCCCGACCGTGACCCTCGGCGGCAAATCCGTGGCCAACCAGTTCAACCTCGAATTCCGCGCCATGGACGCCACCGCCTCGCCGCATCTGGCCATGGCGGCGCTGCTGATCGCCGGACGGCTGGGCATCGAACAGCGTCTGGCGCTGAACGCGATCACCAATGAAATTCCCGATTCACTCAACGACGAGCAACGCAAGGCCCGGGGCATCGTCGCCCTGCCCGCCTCGCTGGCCCAGGCGCTGGATTGCCTGCGCAACAGTGGCGCCTTCACCGAATGGCTGCCCAAGCCGCTGCTCGACACCTATTACGCCCTGAAAACCGAGGAACTGGCGCTGACGGAACAGCTCTCGCCCGCTGACTTGTGTGAGCACTATGCACGCCTGTACTGAATCCGCCGAGTTGGGGTTGTACACCCGACCGGTTTACAACCTGAGCCGCACCGACTCGACGCACCCGGTGATTCTGGTGTGCGAACACGCCAGCCGCTACATCCCCGACGCCCTGAACAATCTGGGCCTGGACGACGCCGCCGCTGCCGAACACATCGCCTGGGACATTGGCGCGCTGCAACTGGCCGAGCAGTTGTCGCAGATGCTTGGCGCAACGCTGTTGAGCGCCAATTATTCGCGGCTGCTGATCGATTTGAACCGGCCCCGCCATGCCCCGGACAGCATTCCGGCACAGAGCGAGATTTATCAGGTGCCGGGCAACCGTGAACTCGACGAAGCCACCCGCGAATACCGCCGCCAGACCTTGTTCAAGCCGTTTCACGCGCGCTTGCAAACGTTGATCGACGAACGTGTTGCCAAGGGCCAAGCGGTGCGTGTGGTGGGGATTCACAGTTTCACCCCGGTGTATTACGGCCAGCCGCGACCACTGGAGATCGGCGTGCTGTTCGGTCAGGCGAAAGACTACGCGCAACGTCTCCTCGACGGCCTCGCTGAACATCCAGTGAAAGTGGCTGGTAATCAGCCGTACAAGATCGACCCGCTGGGCGACATGACCGTGCCGGTGCACGGTGATGCCCGGGGCCTGGACTCGGTGCTGATCGAGGTGCGGAATGACTTGTTGCGCAGCCCCGAAGCCGTTTCGCGCTGGGCCGGATACCTCGCGCCATTGCTGTAACGAAGACCGCTGACACTGCAAAACGATGGACCGATATAACAACTAAAACGACCGATTGGCTGACAAGGAGTTGCGCTTCATGGAAATTGAAGAATTCGGCTACAAGCAGGAGTTGAAACGTAGCCTGACGCTGACCGACCTGGTGGTGTACGGGATGATCTTCATGATCCCCATCGCCCCGTTCGGTGTATATGGCTACGTCAACGCCGAAGCCCCGGGGATGGTGCCGCTGGCGTACATCATCGGCATGGTGGCGATGCTGTTCACCGCGCTGAGCTACGGCAGCATGGCCAAGGCGTTTCCGATCGCAGGTTCGGTGTATTCCTACGCGCAACGCGGCCTTAATCAGCACGTCGGCTTCATCGCCGGTTGGTTGATGCTGCTCGATTACCTGCTGATCCCGCCGCTGCTCTACGTCTACGCGGCGATGGCGCTCAACCATTTGTACCCGGACATTCCGAAAGTCGGCTTCATTCTGGCGTTTCTGGTCAGCGCGACCTTCGTCAACCTGCGCGGCATCACTTTCACCGCACGGATGAACATCATCTTCCTGCTGGCGCAACTGGTGGTGCTGGGGATCTTCCTGTTCTATGCGTGGAATGCCCTGCACAACGGTGGCGGTAATGGCGAGCTGACCCTGGCGCCGCTGTATCACCCGGAAACCTTCAACTTCGCCCTGCTGATGCAAGCGGTGTCGATTGCCGTGCTGTCATTCCTCGGCTTCGATGCGATCTCTACCCTCGCCGAAGAAATCAAAGGTGATCCGGGCAAAAGCGTCGGCAAAGCCGCGCTGATCACGCTGGTGGTCATGGGCGTGATTTTCGTTGCACAAACCTGGATCGCCACCGATCTGGCGGCCGGCATGGGTTTCAAATCCGCCGACACCGCGTTCTATGAAATCGCCGAAATCGCCGCCGGCAGCTGGCTAGCGACCCTGACTGCTGTCGCGACGGCACTTGCCTGGGGCGTGGCCGTGGCAATCACCTCGCAAGCGGCGGTTTCGCGCCTGCTGTTCGGCATGGCACGCGACGGCAAACTGCCGAAAGTGCTGGCCAAGGTGCACCCGAAACACAACACGCCGTACCTGAGTATTTATCTGGTGGCGGTGCTGTCGCTGGTGATCTGCTACCTGTTCATCAACTCGGTCGACACCCTCACCTCGCTGGTCAACTTCGGCGCGCTCAGCGGTTTCATGCTGCTGCACCTGACGGTGATCAACTACTACTGGCGTCGGCAGAAGTCCGGTCAGGTCGTGCGTCACCTGATCTGCCCGGTGGTCGGCTTCATCATCGTCGCGGCCATCATGTACAACATGGGCGTCGATGCGCAGAAGCTCGGCCTGATCTGGATTGCCCTGGGTCTGGTGTACCTGTTCTTCCTCAACAAGCTCGGCGCCAGCACCGCGCTGCCTGACCCGAGCAATGGCTGACAAGAAAAAGAGCGGCGTCTGACAACAAATCAGGCGACCGCCGATTTATCGCGTGGAAACCGACAGTGATAGTCAGGTTCGGCGACTTTGCCGAACCTTTTGATACAGGAGTATATCCATGCTGGTCTTACGCCCAGTCGAACAGACTGATCTGCCCCAGCTCCAACAATTGGCCCGCGACAGTCTGGTGGGCGTGACCTCCCTGCCGGACGACAGCGAGCGCTTGCGCGCAAAAATCGCCGGTTCCTGCGCCTCGTTCGCCAGCGCGGCAGAGGCTAACGGCCCGGAGAACTACTTCTTCGTGCTGGAAGACCTGGACAGCCAACGGCTGGTCGGCTGCTCGGAGATTCTCGCGACGGCGGGTTTTGACGAGCCGTTCTACAGCCTGCGCAACCGCCATTTCACCAGTGCCTCACGCGAGCTGAACATCGAACACGGCGTGCCAGCGCTGTCGCTGTGTCACGACCTTAACGACCACACGCTGCTGCGCGGTTTTCATATCGACGCCACGCTGGTGCGTACGCCGTTCTCCGAGTTGCTGTCACGGGCGCGCCTGTTGTTCATCGCCGCCCATGCGCCGCGCTTTGCCGAGGCTGTGATTACCGAAATCGTCGGCTACAGCGACGAGGCCGGTCATTCGCCGTTCTGGGATGCGCTGGGCAAGCACTTCTTCGACCTGCCTTACGCGGAAGCCGAACGCTTGTGCGGGCTGCAAAGCCGCACGTTCCTCGCCGAACTGATGCCGCAATACCCGATCTACGTGCCGATGCTGCCGCAAGCGGCGCAAGACTGCATCGGTCGCATTCATCCGGACGGTCAGGAAGCGTTCGACATTCTTGAGCGTGAAGGCTTCGAAACCAATAGCTACATCGACCTGTTCGACGCTGGCCCGACCCTGTATGCGCGCACCTCGAATATCCGCTCGATTGCCCGCAGCCAGACTGCAACGGTGCAGCAACGGCCACAGATCGATGCCCGTGGCCGTTACCTGCTGGGCAATGACGCGCTGCACGGCTTTCGCGCGATCATGGCCGAACTCGATTATCAACCCGGTCAACCGCTGTCCCTCACCCCTGCGATATGTGCGGCGCTGAACGTGACCGATGGCAGCCCGATCCGGCTGATTGCCCTGTGAAACCCGCGCGGTTGCGCAGCCAACGACAGTGCCCGAACAGGCGCGCAGAAGGAGTTACAGCATGATTGTCCGCCCGGTCAAAGTCAGCGACCTGCCAGCCTTGATGGCGCTGGTGCAACAGGCCGGCCCGGGGTTCACCACCCTGCCGGCCAACGAAGACCGCCTGTCCCACCGGGTCCGCTGGGCGCAACGGGCGTTCGCCGAACAGGTCGAACGGGCCGACGCGGACTATCTGTTTGTGCTCGAAGACGACGACATGCGGGTAGTCGGCGTCAGCGCACTGGCCGGGGCGGTCGGCCTGCGCGAACCCTGGTACAACTATCGGGTCGGATTGACCGTCAGTTCGGCGCCGGATCTGGGTATTCAACGGCAGATCCCTACGCTGTTTCTCAACAACGAACTGACCGGCCAATCGGAGCTGTGCTCACTGTTTCTCGGTCATGATCAGCGCCACGGCAGCAATGGCCGCTTGTTGTCGCTGGGGCGTTTGCTGTTCGTTGCCGAGTTTCCGCACCTGTTCGGCGAGAAGATGATTGCCGAACTGCGCGGCAGTGCCGATGAACACGGTTGTTCGCCGTTCTGGGACAGTCTGGGCCGGCATTTCTTTCAAATGGACTTCAGCCATGCCGATCACTTGTCCGGGCTGGGTAACAAATCGTTCATCGCCGAACTGATGCCGCGCCAGCCGCTGTACACCTGCATGCTTACCGAACAGGCCCAAGCCGCCATCGGCCAGGCACACCCGAATACCGAGCCGGCATTGAAAATCCTCCAGGCCGAAGGGTTTACCCACAAAGGCTACATCGACATTTTCGACGGCGGCCCGGTGATCGAAGCACCGGTGCGCAGTATTCGCACCGTGCGTGAAAGCGTCGAATTGACCCTGAGCCTCGGCAGCCCGGATGAACAGGCGTCGCTGTGGCTGATTCACAACCGCCGTCTGGAAAACTGCCGCATCACCGTCGCCCGCGCCCGCCGGGTCGGCAGCAGCCTGGTCATCGACCGCCTCACCGCCAAGCGCCTGCAACTGCAACCGGGCAATTCGGTACGTGCGGCAATGCTGCCCAATCAACAGCAACAGGCGGTGGCGGCCTGACGGTCATCACCGCAAAAAAGGTAAATCCTTTCAGCAAAAGAATCCGCGACAACCTGTCCCTTGCAAATTCGTCATGATCATTGACCCATTCGCGTGATAGCCTTTTCATTCTTCGGCGTTGACACCTTTGTTCAAGCCTTTCCATTCCTTTGTATTGGTGGAACTCGTATGACCAGGCTTTCCCATCAAGATTTGCGCCGTAACTTCCGTCAACTGCTGGCCTCCGACACCTGCTATCACACGGCTTCGGTGTTCGATCCGATGTCGGCGCGGATTGCCGCTGACCTGGGTTTTGAAGTGGGGATCCTCGGCGGTTCCGTGGCCTCGTTGCAGGTGCTCGGTGCCCCGGACTTTGCCCTGATCACCCTCAGCGAGTTCGCGGAACAGGCCACCCGCATCGGCCGCGTCGCCCAATTGCCGGTGATCGCCGACGCCGACCACGGCTACGGCAACGCCCTCAACGTGATGCGCACCATCGTCGAACTGGAACGCGCCGGCGTCGCCGCCCTGACCATCGAAGACACCTTGCTGCCGGCCCAATTCGGGCGCAAATCCACCGACCTGATCACCGTCGCCGAAGGTGTCGGCAAGATCCGCGCGGCGCTGGAAGCCCGGGTTGATACGGAAATGGCGATCATCGCCCGTACCAACGCCGGCATCCTGCCGAACCAGGAAATCATCAGCCGCACTCGCCAGTACCAGGCGGCCGGGGCTGACGGCATCTGCATGGTCGGGATTCAGGATTTTGATCAACTCGAACAAATCGCCGAACACCTGACCGTACCGCTGATGCTGGTCACCTACGGCAACCCGGCGCTGCGCGACGACAAACGTCTGGCCGAGCTCGGTGTGCGTGTGACCATTGATGGGCATGGTGCTTATTTTGCGGCGATCAAAGCGACGTACGACAGCCTGCGCGAGCAGCGGCAGATTTTTACCCAGGCCTCCGATCTGAGCGCAACCGAATTGACCCACACCTATACCCAGCCGGAGGAATACATTCTCTGGGCCAAGGAATACATGAGCGTCAAGGAGTGATGGGCTGACCGGGCTGACGCCATCGCTGGCAAGCCAGGCTCCCACAGGTTATGCGGTTCGACATCAATTGATGGTTCAACACCAAACCCTGTGGGAGCTGGCTTGCCAGCGATGAGGTCTGCCGCTACACCGCTAAACCGGTGTCTTGTAAGCCTCCTCCCGCTGCAGCGCCCGCGCCTGAATCACATTCAGAATCGCACAGCCCTCGCGCATCAACAGATGCCCACTTTCCCACAAAAGCCCCTCACCCTAGCCCTCTCCCAGAGGGAGAGGGAACTGATTGGGGGATGCTTGGGAGCTACGCCGACGTGAGAGACCGCGCTGAATCCGACTTTGAGTTCAAGCTGATCTTTCAGGCCGCCGTGTTAATCACAAACAACACGGTCAGTCCCCTCCCGGGGGGAGAGGGAACTGATTGGGGGATGCTCTGGATCTACGCCGACGTGAGAGACCGCGTTGAATGCGAATTTGCATTCAACTTGATCTGCCGGTTGCCACATGGACCACAAACAACACGGTCAGTCCCCTCTCCCTCTGGGAGAGGGTTAGGGTGAGGGGCCGATTTATCTGGCACCCCGCCGACCTCATCACACCGCAAACCACCTCACCGCGGCTTAATGATCATTCCCACGCTCCGCGTGGGAATGCGGCCCGGGACGCTCTGCGTCCCACACAAAGCGAACGCGGAGCGTCCGTTGAGGCATTCCCACGCAGAGCGTGGGAACGATCGCTACCTCAACGCGGTTTGCCCAACTCCATAATCATCCGCGACAACAGATAAATCCGCGGCGCCACGCTCGCCACTTCAGCGTATTCCTCCGGCGTGTGAATATTGCCACCAACAATCCCGAAACCATCCAGCGTCGGCGTGCCGACTCCAGCGGACAGACTGGCATCCGCCGCGCCGCCACTGCCCTCCTCAGTCAATTTGCGGCCAATCTCACCATAAATCCCCTGAGCCATGGCCATCAGACGATCCGACTCCGGCGTCTGCGGCATCGGTGGCAAGCCGCGTTGCAATGAAGTCTTCACTTCTGTCTCAGCAATCAGCTTGTCCTGCGACACCCGCGCCAGATCTTTCTCGATCCGGTCGAACTCCTCCGGCACCGCCGCGCGCACGTCGGCCTTGGCCGTGGCTTGATCGGGAATCACGTTGGTGCGGTCACCGGCCTTGAGCACGGTGAAGTTGATGGTGGTCTTCTTCGCCTCATCACCGAGTTTGCCCAGTTGCAGAATCTGATGCGCCGCCTCCATCGCGGCGTTGCGTCCCAACTCCGGCGCAACGCCCGCATGCGCGGCTTTACCCTTGACCTCGACCAGCGCCGTCGCGCTGCCCTTGCGCCACACCACCAGGCCATCGGCCGGGCGGCCCGGCTCCAGGTTGAGGGTCACGTCGTGCTGTTTGGCGGTTTTCTTGATCAGGTCGGTGGCGACGTCCGAGCCGGTTTCTTCACTGGCGTCGAGCAGGAAGGTGATTTGCGCGTAGTCCTTGAAGTCGAGGTTTTTCAGGACTTTCAGCGCATAGATCCCGGCGACGATGCCGCCCTTGTCATCCATCACCCCCGGGCCGTAAGCACGACCGTCCTTGATGTGGAATGGCCGCTCGGCCGCCGAACCTTCCTTGAACACCGTGTCCATGTGCGCCATCAGCAGGATTTTTGCCTTGCCGGTACCTTTCAGCGTCGCGAGTACATGGTTGGATTTTTCCGGGGTGTTGGGCACCAGTTCGATGGTGGCGCCGAGTTTTTTCAGCTCATCGATGGCGATGTCGCTGACTTGCTTGAGGCCGGGCTCATAGCCGGAACCGGAGTCGATATTGACCAGCCGCTCCAGCAGTTTCAGGGCTTCTGGCTGGTATTGCTCGGCATCGGCGAGCACTTGTTTGTGCGATTCGGCAAAGGCGTTGGCAGCCGAGAAAGCGAGAGACAGGCCGAGGCTGGCGGCCAGCAGGGAGCGAGAAAATGAGAACGTCATGAAGCGATCCTTGTTTCGCGTCGGGGGGATTTAACCGTACCCGACATCGGCGCGAGGCTCTACACCGAATGCGACATCTCCCTGACCACCAGCGAACACGTGTAGGAGCTGCCGAAGGCTGCGATCTTTTGATCTTGCTTTTGATTTAGAAAGACCAGAGTCAAAAGATCGCAGCCTTCGGCAGCTCCTACAGAGGGTGTGGGGTATAGCGATCAAACCGAATCCAGCAACGTCCGCCGAGGCTTGTCATCGCAATTGCAGATCACCCGATTACGCCCGCTCGCCTTGGCCTCGTACAACGCCTGATCGGCATCATTGAGCCAGCGTGTCGCGTCGGCATGCGCCGGATCGTACGCCGCCAGGCCGATACTCAAACTGACCTTCAACGCCGGATTCTGCTCATAGCCCAGAAGCGCAAAGCGCTCACGCAACGCTTCCATCGCCTGCGCGGCGTTGAACAACGGCAGTTCCGGCAGAATCACGCAGAACTCATCACCGCCGTAGCGCCCGGCCACATCGGTCGCCCGCAGGTTCTGCTTGAGCAACTTGCTCAACTGGCGCAGCACGATGTCGCCGGCGACGTGGCCGTATGTGTCGTTGATCGCCTTGAAATGATCGATGTCGATCAACGCAATCGCCGCGCCCTGTTTCTGCCGTTTGCAGCGCTGAAAAGCAATCTCCAGTTGATCCTTCCAGGCGCCGTGATTGAGCAGCCCGGTCAGGCTGTCGGTGCGGCTCAGGGCAAGCAATTCGCGTTTATGTCGACCGAGGGTGTAGGCCTGCCGAAAGCAGATCCAGCCCAGCGCCAACGGGTACAGCAGCAGTAACGGGAAACAGGCGTACATTTGCGCAGGCGAGGTCTGCGGAACGAATGCCGGAGCAAAAACCACCAGCCCGACGCCGACCCCGAGCAACTGCGCCGCAGAACCTGCCAATAGAAAGCGTGAACCACCGATAGCGACGTTGTTCATCGCCATCATCGAAATGGTCGTGGCCGTGGGCAACGGATTGAAATGCATGGCGGCAAGCCAAAAGCCGCCGAAAAAGGCGTCGATCAACAGATTGCGATGTTCAGCGTGGTAAGGAACCCTGGAGCGACGTGCCCATTGAAACGCCAGATGCGGCCAGACCAGGCCGTTGAAGAGCATCAGAGCCCAGACCCACAGCGGCGGATCCAGCGCATACATCGCAACGGATACACACAGCAGCCCAAGCAACAGCCCGAGGGTTCGCGACGTATAAAGCCTCCTGGCCAATGAAAGTCCCTTTCCTCCCGTATTTCCCATGAGGACCTCGATCACGCACACCGCAGGACGGATGTGATGGGAGTCTATCAGGGCGACGTTAAATAGCCATCACCGGCCAGCGGGCTGAATAGAGCGACATCAGGGCCACACGCCGTGCAAATATTTGGCTATACATGAAAGGAGCAAAATGGAAAAACAACTATAAGAAGGAGGCCCATGCACACCTATCACGTGTTGATCATCGGCAGCGGTTTTGGCGGTCAATCTGCTGCGGTCAATCTGCTCAAGGCCGGAATCGACGATTTCCGCCTGCTGGAGCGAAGGGACTTCTTTGGCGGCACCTGGTGCCAGAACACCTACCCCGGCGCGGCGGTGGACGTGCCGTCGCCGCTGTACTCGCTGTCGTTTGCGCCGTACCGCTGGTCGCAGATGTTCGCCGGGCAGGCCGAACTGCAGCGCTACACCGAGCATGTCATCGAGCAATTCGGTCTGCGCGAACGCGTGGAACTGCAAGCCGATGTCGAGCGTGTCGAATGGGACGACACGGAAAAACGCTGGAACGTGTACACCGGCAGCAAAGGAATATTCCATGCGCAGTTCCTGATCAATGCCACCGGGCCGCTGAGCCAGCCGGTCATCCCACACTTCCCCGGTCGAGATCGCTTTCAAGGCAAGACTTTTCATACAAACAACTGGGATCACAGCTACGACTATCGCGATAAACGCGTGGCCATCGTTGGCAGCGGCGCCAGTGCGGTGCAAGTGATTCCGGCCATTGCGGAACAGGTCGAGCAACTGCACGTGTTTCAACGCACGCCGCATTGGGTGCTGCCCCGCGCCGATCGCCAGTTCGGGCCGTTACAGCGCTGGCTGCTGGGCCAGAAACCCGCCTACAAACTATTGCGCTGGCTGATTTACTGGCAATTCGAAACCCGGGTCATCGCCTTCAAATATTCAAAAGCGGCGATTCACCTGGTGCAACAGCACGCCCTGCGTTTTCTCAAACGCCAGGTGCCGGACCCGGTGCTGCAAGAAAAACTCACCCCGGACTTCACCATCGGCTGCAAACGGGTGCTGGTGTCCAGCACGTATTACCCGGCGCTGAGCCGTCCCAACGTCACCTTGCATACCCGCGAGCAAGGCATCGCTTCCATCGACGAAACCGGCATTAACACTCAGGACGGCCAGCACATTGATGTTGATCTGATCGTCTGGTCGACCGGTTACGACGCCACCGACGGGGTGATTTCCTACCCGGTCAGCGGAAAAAACGCCGTGCAGCTCAGAGATGTCTGGGCGCAATACCCGCGTGCGTATCTGGGCACCAGCCTGCCGGACTTTCCTAACCTGTTTATCGTTACCGGGCCCAACACCGGCATCGGCCACACCTCGGCGCTGTTCATCATCGAATCGCAGATGAACTACATCCTCGACTGCATCCGCACCGTGCAGGCCAAAGGCCTGCGCAGCATCGAAGTGCGCCCCGAAGCGGAACGTACCTACACTGAGATGATTCACCGGGAGATGGAGCGCACGGTCTGGAAGTCCGGCGGCTGCCACAGTTGGTATCAAAGCAAGAGCGGTCATGTGATCGCGATGTTTCCCGGCTTCAGTTTCAGCTATCACCGCTTGACCCGAGCGCTGAAACCGGCCGACCACATTCTGTCCTGAACACGTAAAAGGAAGACGTCGATGCTTTTGCTGTTTGTCGCCCTCGCGGTTTTCGTGGCCTGGAGCTGGTTGAGTTATCCGGCGGTCGGCCATTGGCTGTATGACCTGAACATGGCCATCGAGGCCAAGTTGTACAAATTGCACAAGATCGAAGTGCCAATCGCCGAGATGACCGTCTCGACCTGGCAGGGTGGGCCGTATGAAGCGGCGAGCGCGATTCTGATGTTGCATGGCTACAGCGCCGACAAAAACCTGTGGCTGCGCTTTTCCCGGCACTTCGTGCGCCAGTATCGGGTGATCATCCCGGACCTCGCCGGTCACGGTGAAACCGGCTTCAAGGCTGGCGGCGGCTATGACATCCCGCTGCAAGCCAAACGCATGATCCAGTTGCTCGATGTCTGCGGCGTGGAGAAAGTCCATGTGATCGGCAACTCGATGGGCGGTTACATCGCGGCGTGGCTGGCGGCGACTTATCCCGACCGCATCGCTTCGGTGGCATTGATCGACCCGGCGGGCGTCACCGCGCCGGAGGCCAGCGACATGGAGCGGCATCTGGCGCGCGGGCATAACCCGTTTCTGATCAACTCCCGGGAGGAGTTTCGCCAGTTTTACGCGATGACCATGGAATCACCACCGTGGGTGCCGAACCTGGTGCTGGACGCGATCGCCCAGCGTTACGAACAACAACGCGATGAACTCGAGGAGATCTTCCGCGATTTTCGCGCCAGCCCGCCGATGGAGCCGAAACTCGCCGACATCAAATGCCCGGCGCTGTTGCTCTGGGGGCGCAAGGACCGGCTGATCGATGTCAGCAGTGTGCCGGTGTGGAGCAAGGGCATCGCCAATTTGCGCGTGGATGTCTGGGACCATGTCGGGCACATGCCGATGGTCGAACAGCCGGGGAACACTGCGCGGCTTTATCGCGAGTTTTTGGGAAGCCAAAGATGACAAAGCACCCAGCTCCTGATCGTTCCCACGCTCTGCGTGGTAATGCCTCAAGGGACGCTCCGCGTCCAGTGACGCGGAGCGTCACGGGCTGCATTCCCACGCAGAGCGTGGGAACGATCACGGGTAAGGGCCTGAGATGAACATTCTTTATGACGAACGCCTCGACGGCCCGCTGCCGCAGGTGAACAAAGCCGAATTCCTCAAGTCATTGCAGCAAACGCTGCCAGACCTCGATATCTTGTGGCGCGAGGACGAACTCAAACCCTACGAATGCGATGGCCTCTCCGCTTACCGCACCACGCCGATGCTGGTCGCCCTGCCCCGACGACTTGAGCAAGTGCAAACCCTGCTCAAACTCTGCCATGAAAAAAACGTCCCGGTGGTTGCCCGTGGCGCCGGCACCGGGTTGTCCGGCGGCGCCTTGCCGCTGGAACAAGGCCTGCTGCTGGTGATGGCGCGCTTCAACAATATTCTGCACATCGACCCCGCCGCTCGCGCTGCGCGGGTTCAACCGGGGGTGCGCAATCTGGCGATTTCCCAGGCAGCGGCGCCCTTCGGCCTGTATTACGCGCCGGATCCTTCGTCGCAGATCGCCTGCTCGATCGGCGGCAACGTCGCGGAAAACGCCGGTGGCGTGCATTGCCTCAAGTACGGATTGACCGTGCACAACCTGCTGAAAATCGAAGTGCTGACCATCGAAGGCGAACGCCTGACCCTCGGTTCGGATGCGCTCGATTCAGCCGGTTTCGATCTGCTCGCGTTGTTTACTGGTTCTGAAGGCCTGCTGGGGATCATCACCGAAGTCACGGTCAAACTGCTGCCCAAACCTCAGGTGGCGAAAGTCCTGCTGGCCTCTTTCGACTCCGTGGAAAAGGCTGGCCGCGCGGTCGCCGAGATCATCGCGGCGGGGATCATTCCCGGCGGCCTGGAGATGATGGACAACCTCGCCATTCGCGCCGCCGAAGATTTCATCCACGCCGGTTACCCGGTCGATGCCGAGGCGATTCTGCTGTGCGAACTCGATGGCGTCGAAGCCGACGTCCACGACGATTGCCAACGGGTGCGCGAGGTCATGACCGTGGCCGGCGCCACCGAAGTGCGTCAGGCCCGCGACGAAGCCGAGCGCGTGCGCTTCTGGGCGGGACGCAAAAATGCCTTTCCAGCAATCGGCCGTTTGTCACCGGACTATTACTGCATGGACGGCACCATCCCGCGCCGCGAATTGCCCGGGGTTCTGCAAGGCATCGCCCGCCTCGGCGAAGAATACGGTTTGCGCGTGGCCAACGTGTTCCATGCCGGCGACGGCAACATGCACCCGCTGATTCTGTTCGACGCCAATCAACCCGGCGAACTGCACCGCGCCGAAGCCTTGGGCGGCAAGATCCTCGAACTGTGCGTGCAGGTCGGCGGCAGCATCACCGGTGAACACGGCGTCGGCCGCGAGAAAATCAATCAGATGTGCGCGCAGTTCAACAACGACGAACTAAGCCTGTTCCATGCAGTAAAAGCCGCGTTCGACCCACAAGGCCTGCTCAACCCCGGCAAGAACATTCCGACCCTGCACCGCTGCGCCGAATTCGGCGCCATGCACATTCACGCCGGGCAATTGCCGTTCCCCGAACTGGAGCGCTTCTGATGGCCGATGTCGATGCCGCCAGCGCCCTGCTCGATCAGGTCAACGAAGCGCGGGCCAATGCCACGCCGCTGAAAATTCAGGGTGGCAACAGCAAAGCGTTCCTCGGCCGCGAGGTGGCGGGTGAAGTGCTCGACACCCGCGCCCACTGCGGCATCGTGCGATACGAGCCGACCGAACTGGTGATCACCGCGCGCGCCGGCACACGTTTGTCCGAGCTGCTGGCGGCGCTGGATGCTGCCGGACAAATGCTGCCCTGCGAGCCGCCGGCATTCGATGAAGGCGCTACCGTCGGCGGCATGATCGCCACGGGTTTGTCCGGACCACGACGGCCATGGTCCGGCTCGGTGCGCGACTTTGTCCTCGGCACGCGAGTCATCACCGGCCTCGGTCAGCACCTGCGTTTCGGCGGCGAAGTGATGAAAAACGTCGCCGGTTATGACCTGTCGCGGCTGATGGCCGGCAGTTACGGCTGCCTCGGCGTGCTCACCGAGGTCTCGCTGAAAGTCCTGCCGAAACCGCGCCAGTGCCTGAGCATTCGCCTCGATATGGACTGCGCGCGGGCACTGGCCAAGCTTGCCGAATGGGGCCAGCAACCGTTGCCAATCAGTGCCGCGTGCCACGATGGCCAGAGCCTGTACCTGCGTCTTGAAGGCGGCGAAGGCTCAGTGACGGCGGCACATCAACGCCTCGGCGGTGAGCCGCTGGACTCGCAGTTCTGGGGTGATCTGAATGAGCAGCGGCTAGATTTTTTCGATGAGGGCCGGCCGTTGTGGCGCTTGTCATTACCGAACAATCTCGGGCCACTGGACTTGCCCGGCGAGCAGTTGCTCGACTGGGCCGGCGCGCAACGCTGGCTGAAATCCGATGCGGCGCACATCCACATCCTTGCGCAGGAACTGGGCGGCCACGCCACCTGCTTCAGCCATGGCGCCAGCGATACGCCGTTCCAGCCATTGCCCGCGACGCTGTTGCGCTATCACCGGCAACTCAAGGCCCAACTCGATCCGCAAGGGCTGTTCAACCCCGGGCGCATGTACGCGGAGTTCTAGCCATGCAAACCACCCTCAGCGAACAGTCCCGGCAACTGCCCCGCGCCGCCGAGGCGGAAAAGATTCTGCGCACCTGCGTGCATTGTGGCTTTTGCAATGCGACCTGCCCGACCTATCAGTTGCTCGGCGATGAACTCGATGGCCCGCGCGGGCGTATCTACTTGATCAAGCAAGTGCTCGAAGGCGCGCCGGCAACCGCGCAAACACAACTGCACCTGGACCGCTGCCTGTCATGCCGCAACTGCGAAACCACCTGCCCGTCCGGCGTCGACTATCACAACCTGCTCGACATCGGCCGCGCGGTGGTCGATCACGCGGTGCCACGTCCGGCGGCGCAGCGTCTGTTGCGCGAAGGTTTGCGCGCATTGGCGCCGAATCCAGGGTTGTTCAAAGGCTTGCTGCGGGTGGGCACGACGTTTCGGCCGCTGTTGCCGCGCTTGCTTGAAAGCAAACTGCCGCAGCATCTACCGTTTTCCGGTTTGCGCCCCGCCCCGCGTCATGCCCGGCGGGTGTTGTTATTGGAAGGCTGCGTGCAACCGGGTTTGTCGCCGAACACCAATGACGCCACGGCGCGGGTGCTGGATCGCTTGGGCATCAGTGTTACCCCGGTGGCCGAGGCCGGTTGTTGTGGTGCTTTGGACTACCACCTCGACGCACAAGCCAAGGGCCTCGACCGCGCCCGGCAGAACATCGATGCCTGGTGGCCGCACCTGCAAAACGGCGCCGAAGCGATTGTGCAGACCGCCAGCGGTTGCGGCGCATTCATCAAGGATTACGGGCATTTGCTAGCGAACGATCCGGTGTATGCGGCCAAGGCCCGGGAAATCAGCGAGCGGACGCTGGATCTGGTGCAGATACTCGATCGGGAACCGCTGGAAAAAGTCTGCGCGGCGAGCGAGCGACGGATTGCCGTGCATTGCCCGTGTACGTTGCAGCACGCTTTGAAACTGGGCGGCGCGGTGGAAGCTGTGCTGACGCGCCTGGGTTTCAATCTCACCGCCGTGCCCGACGGCCATTTGTGCTGCGGCTCGGCAGGTACGTATTCGCTGACACAACCAGTGCTGGCCCGGCAACTGCGCGACAACCGCCTCAATGCGCTGGAGAGTGGCCGCCCTGAGCTGATCGTCACTTCCAACGTCGGCTGCCAGAGCCATCTGGCCAGCGCCGGACGCACGCGGGTGATGCACTGGATCGAACTGGTGGATCAGTCGTTGGCAGAATGAAGTTCGTAGGATTCTTCGTTTGCCCGCGTGCGAGAAGGCTGCGATCTTTTCCCTCATCCATTCCGTGACCGTGGCAGGAATTTTTTTCATGACCGTGCAGCCGTTCGTCAGCCCCGACCTGATCCGCCAACGCTTCTCCAAAGCGATGTCCGACATGTACCGCGAAGAAGTGCCGCTGTACGGCGCGCTGATGGTGTTGGTGGAACAGACCAACCGCGAAGTGCTTGCACGTCAGCCGGACATCGCCCGGCAGCTCGACAGCACCGGTGAAATCCAACGGCTGGACATGGAGCGCCATGGCGCCATCCGGGTCGGCACCGCCACCGAACTGGCCATCCTCGCCCGTCTGTTTGCGGTGATGGGCATGCAACCGGTGGGTTATTACGACCTGACTCCGGCGGGCGTGCCAGTGCATTCCACGGCATTTCGCGCGGTGCATGAGGAGGCGCTGCAAGTCAGCCCGTTTCGGGTGTTTACGTCGCTGTTGCGCCTGGAATTGATTGAAGATCCGCAACTGCGCGCCTTTGCCGAATCCGTGTTGGCCCAGCGTTCGATCTTTACCGCTGAAGCATTACGCCTGATCGCGCAGGCTGAAACCGCGGGCGGATTGAATGAAAGCGAGGCCGAGGCATTCGTCCTGCAGGCATTGGAAACCTTTCGCTGGCATCACAGCGCCACGGTTACTGCCGCGCAATACCAGACTTTAAGCGCCCAACACCGTTTGATCGCCGACGTGGTCGCGTTCAAAGGCCCGCACATCAATCACCTGACGCCGCGCACGCTGGACATCGACCGCGTGCAGGAGCAAATGCCAGCCCATGGCATCACCCCGAAAGCAGTCATCGAAGGCCCGCCGCGCCGGCAGTGCCCGATCCTCTTGCGCCAAACCAGTTTCAAAGCGCTGGACGAGCCGATCGCCTTCACCGATCAGAACCAGACCCGTGGCAGCCACAGCGCGCGATTCGGCGAAATCGAACAGCGCGGCGCGGCACTCACCCCCAAAGGCCGGGCGTTGTATGACCGCTTGCTGAATGCCGCGCGCGATGAACTCGGTGACTTCCCCAACGAAGCCAACGCCGTACGTTACAACGCGCTGATGGCTCAGCACTTTGGCGAATTTCCTGACAGTGTCGAGGGCATGCGAGAACAAGGGTTGGCGTACTTTCGTTATTTCGCCACGGAAAAAGGTCTGGCTGCTGGAGGGCTTGGACAGTCGTCACTGGAGGACTTGTTGCGCGATGGTTATGTGAAAGCGGAACCGTTGGTGTACGAAGATTTCCTGCCGGTGAGTGCTGCGGGGATTTTTCAGTCGAACCTAGGCGATGCGGCGCAGGCGCATTATGGCGAGCATTCCAATCGGCAAGCCTTCCAGCAGGCGCTGGGGCGCACGACCATTGATGAGTTGGGGTTGTATGCGGCGACGCAGCAGCGTTCGATCGATGAGTGTCTGACACAACTTACGCGTTGAAAAATCAAAAGATCGCAGCCTGCGGCAGCTCCTACAGAGGAAATGCATTCCAAATGTAGGAGCTGCCGAAGGCTGCGATCTTTTGATCTAAAAGCCTTGATGCAACCGCTTCAGACAAATGAAGGCATCTGGCCACTGTGCGCAAGAAGTTGCGCACTTGTTTTGCAAAAAAGCCTGATAAAACCGCTGAGAGCCGCGCTGTACAAGGCCTGCAGCCAAGTGCGCAAGAAGTTGCGCAGTACTGCGCAACTTCTTGCGCACTTTGGTATTGGGCGAACGCTTTTTTTCGCACAAGCGCCTGAAAAATCAGACAAACACCCCGGCCCGCATGGTCGCCACAATTGTTGGCACGCTCCTTGATAACAGTCAGGCACCCACCGGGCGATTTCGCCTCCCGGGCACCTTAAATTATTCCGCAAGGAGAGCACCCCATGGCAACACCAGCGTACATGTCGGTTACCGGCGAAAAACAAGGCCTGATCACTGCAGGCGCTTTCACCGCTGACTCCG
>NZ_JBITSX010000047.1:0-53184 GCF_044541255.1 Pseudomonas sp. NPDC085632
TCGCCTTGCTCGATGCGATAGACCAGACCGTGGATCTTGCCTTCGCCGGTCGGGCCGAAAGTCAGGACGCCGGGCTTGTGCAGCAGCTCTTCGAGTTTGAGGTCGGGGCGCGCGCTGATCAGTTCCAGGTCGAAACGGAAGGGCTGGTTGATGGCTTCACGACCAACAAAGCTCAACACTTGCAGGTCGGTGGAACGGCCTTCAAGGGAAAAGGTAATGTGGGTAGCGTTTGCGTCCAGCATGCCTGACTCCTTCCGTGGAACAGCTTTGCCGATGGTGCAGGAATACCAAAGTGCTATCAAGGGATTTTAAACACGCTTATACGCGTGCATTACACTCGATCTCAACGCCCTGCACCGAGGTGCCCGTGACGATGAATTCACCATGGACTCGCTGATTACTGCCGCTGGTCGCGCGCTGAGCGCTGGTGATCCGCTGGGCGCGTTGAACTACGTTGCCTTGCGTGAAGACCCGCCCGCGCTGGCGTTGCGTGGCATTGCCATGGCTCAGCTCGGCGATCTGCCTCGTGCCAAGACGTTGTTGCAGCGCGCGATGAAAGCCTTTGGCAGCAATGAACCGCTGGCGCGGGCGCGCTGTGTGGTGGCCGAGGCGGAAGTGGCGCTGGCGACGCGCGACTTGGGCTGGCCGATGAAGGCGCTGGAGACCGCCCGCCAGTTGTTGCTCAGCCACGGTGACCGGCTGAACGCGGCGCACGCGCGATATTTGCAGATTCGCCGGTTGCTGCTGATTGGTGAACTGGATGCGGCCCAAGCGCTGCTTGTAGAGGTGGATCCCGCACCGTTGCCTCCAGCGCTGCGTGCAGCCCATGAACTGATGGTTGCCGGAATTGCCCTGCGCCGGGTACAGGTGCAAAGGGCAAGCGCCGCGCTAGTCCGGGCGCAGCTTGCCGCACAACAGGCGGGCATTGCGACGCTGCTGGCAGAGATCGAACACGCCAGGCAAATACTCGCCGCACCCGCCGCGAGATTGATCATGGCGGGTCAGTCGCAACCAGTGAATCTGGAGCAGGTTGAGGCGTTGTTCGCGTCATCGAGCCTGGTTATCGATGCCTGTCGTTACAGCGTGCGCGGAGCCGGTATGACCGTGGCACTGGCAACCCGACCGGTGCTGTTCAGCCTTGTCCGCTTGCTCGCGCAAGCCTGGCCGGGCGATATCTCCCGGGAGCAACTGTTTGCGGCGGCGTTTCGATTGCCGCTCAGTGACGAATCCCACCGCGCGCGGTTGCGCGTCGAGATCGGTCGGCTGCGGGCAGCGCTGGAACCGTTGGCGAAAATTACTGCAACGGCACGCGGCTTCGCTCTGGTGGCAGCCGAGGTGGCACTGCTCACGCTGCCGCTCGAAGACAGACATGCGCAGTTGCTGGCCTTGCTGGCCGATGGTGAGGCCTGGTCGAGTTCCGCGTTGGCGCTGGCGTTGGGTCGCAGCCAGCGACAAGTGCAGCGGGCACTGGAAGCGTTGGCAGCGGAGGAAAAGGTGCAGGCCTTCGGGGTCGGCCGGGCGCGGCGCTGGATGACGCCGCCGCTGCCGGGTTTCGCGACGATCTTGTTACTCCCGGTGTCGCTGGGCAATGGCTAGGCTGGACCCACACATCCACGAGGAAGCCGATATGAAACACGCAAACGCAGAAATCCTTCGCGAGTACGGTCCTTTTGACGACATCAAAGGCATTCACGGCGTGACATTCGATGGCCAGCAGGTCTGGTTCGCCAGCGACGGCCAGCTCAATGCACTCGATCCGGTCAGCGGCGAGACCGTGCGCACGATCAAGGTTGGCGCTGATGGTGGCACCGCGTTCGACGGCCAACATCTGTATCAGATCGCCGATCGCCACATCCACAAGATCGATCCGGCCACCGGCCGCGTACTCCACACCATCCCGGCACCGGGCAATGGCGGTGACTCAGGCATGGCCTGGGCGGACGGCTCGTTATGGGTAGGGCAGTATCGCGAGCGCAAGATTCATCAGATTGATCCGCAGACCGGCGAGATCCTGCGCACGCTGGAGTCGAACCGGTTTGTCACCGGGGTGACCTGGGTCGATGGCGGGTTGTGGCATGGCACCTGGGAGGGGGATGAGAGTGAACTGCGGCACATCGATGCGCAGAACGGTGAAGTCATCGCGGCGTTGAAGATGCCCGAGGGCTCGGGTGTTTCGGGGCTGGAAGCCGACGGTGCCGATCGTTTCTATTGCGGTGGTGGCGACAGTGGCCGGGTGAGGGCGGTGCGTCGGCCCAAATGATGAGGGTGCCTGCACGGGCCTCTTCGCGAGCAGGCTCGCTCCCACAGTGATTGCGGGTGAACACACATTTTGTGAATCACTCCAAACCCTGTCGGAGCGAGCCTGCTCGCGATAGCGGAATGTCAGGCACCGCTGTTTCGACGGCGTTCGACGCCGTCCGGATTGCCGATGTCCAGCAACCTTCTTTCCACCAAGACATTTTCCAGGGCCTGGCGCTCGAACGGCGCCATTTGGTGCTCACGTTTTTTCAGCTCCAGCAGAATCGGGCTGGACCAGGTGCGGTAAGTCTGTTCGATGGTGCGACGCGACGTCATCAGTCTCTCCTTGATCAAGAGCCCGGTGTTGCGGGCGGGGGCTCTATCCGATGAGGTATTAACGTTAGTCGACAAAGCCAAGACGCGCGAATCCACACGCCGGATGTAGGAGCCGCCGCAGGCTGCGATCTTTTGACTTTGTTTTTTAAAAGACAAGATCAAAAGATCGCAGCCTGCGGCAGTTCCTACAGGGGGGCGAGGTCAGTCGTCGACGTTCATCAATTGTTGCACGCCTTCCCACGCCTCGGCGCGCATGCGTTCGATGTCGAGGCCCGGAATCACCCCGTTATCCACGACCATGCGGCCACCGACCAAACTGTATTTCACCGCAATCGGTTCACCCGCCACCACCGGCGCGACGGCACTGTCGTGGAAACCATAGAACCGTGGATGGTCGAGGCTGTAGATCACCAGATCCGCCGCCTGACCTACCTCAAGCGTGCCGACCGCCCCAAGGCCGAGCACCTGTGCGCCACCCGCTGTGCCCCAATGAATGACATCTTCCGCCGTGGTCGCCGATGCGCCTTGTTCGGCGCGGTGGATCAGCCACGCGGTGTTGGCCTCTCCGACCATGCTCCCGGACTCATTGGAGGCCACACCGTCCACGCCAAGGGAAACCGGCACACCCGCCTCATACATCTGCGGCACCGACGCGACGCCGCTGCCCAGTCGGGCATTGCTCACCGGGCAGTGCGAAATACCGGTGCCGGTCTGCGCGAGCATGCGGATTTCGCCGGGTTGTAGATGCACGGCATGGGCGAACCAGACGTCAGGCCCGAGCCATTCGTGTTCGGCGACGAATTCCACCGGCAGGCAGTTGTATTTTTCGCGGCAGAAATTCACGTAGTTCTGCGTTTCCGACAGGTGCGTGTGCAAGCGCAATCCAAGACCGCGGGCGGTGTGGGCGAGTTCGCGCAGCAGCGTCGGCGGCAGCGAGAAAGTCGGCGTGGTTGGAGCGACGACGACGCGGCGCATCGCGTCCGGGGTGTCCTGGTGATACAGCGATTTCAGCCGTTCGATGTCACCGACCATTTGCTCAAGGCTTTCCGGTTGCAGCGCGGTTTTCGAGAAGCCCGGATGTGCGCTCGCTGACTCCAGCGCACCGCCTCGGCACAGTACAAAGCGCAGGCCAAATTCATCGGCCATGTCGAACAACAGGTCGCCGGTCTCGGTGCTGCCGTGGGCGTGGTAGAGGTAATGGTGATCGGCGCAGGTGGTGACGCCGGACAGCAGTAATTCGACCATGCCCAGCCGGGCGGCGATCCGCGCCAATTGCGGGGTAAAGCGGTTGAGGCGCGGGTAGGGCACGCTCGCCAGCCAGCCTTGCAGATCCTGATTGAGGCCTTCGGGCACGGCTTTGAGCAGGTTCTGGAACAGATGATGGTGGGTGTTGATCCAGCCCGGATAGACCACGCTGTTGCGCGCGTCGATCACCCGTTCGCCGGGTTGTGGCTCAAGGTTCGCGGCCATTTCGGCGATGCGACCGTTGACCACGCGGATGTCCACGGCGCCGGCCCGCGCGCGGGGGCCGCGCAGGCCGGTCAGCACCGCGACCGGGTTCTTGATCAGGATGTTCTGAAGTTGAGTCATGGGCAGCTCCAAACTAAAGGATGTGCGAGGCGGATTTGCTGGCGGTGGTTTGCGCCACGCTGACGCCATTCAGCGCGGCGTTGAGCAGCACCGACACCAGGCAAGCGATGACCACGCTGCTGTGCAGGAACGGCTGCGACCACTCGGGGAGTTGTTTGAACAGGGTGGGGGCGAGCACCGGCACCAGCGCGGCGGCGATGGTGAAACCGACAATCAGCACGTTGTAGCGATTGCGCTCGTAATCGACTTTGGCGAGGGTCTGAATGCCCGCCGCTGCGACCACGCCAAACATCGCAATGCCGGCGCCACCGAGGGCGGCAGTCGGCATCGAGGCGATGATCGCGCCAGCTTTTGGCACCAAGGCAATCGAGCACATCAGCAAGCCGCTCACTGCGACCACCCAACGGCTGCGCACGCCGGTGAGGATCACCAGGCCGACGTTTTCCATGAAAGCAATAAAGGGAAACGCGGCGAACATGCCGGCGATGGTGCTGGCCAGACCGTTGGCGCGCAGGCCGTTGATGACCTGTTTGTCTTCCACCGGTTTTTCAACGATGTCGCCGATGGCCACGAAGAGCCCCATCGACTCGACCATCTGCACGATCATCACTACCACCATGGTCGCGATGGGGATCAGGCTGAAGGTCGGCAAGCCAAAATAGAACGGGTAGGGCACGGTCAGCCACGGCGCTTCTTCGACGCTGTGAAAACTGCCCATGCCCAGACCGTAGGCCAGACCGGCGCCGATCAGCATGCCGATCAACACTGCCATGTTGCGCAGCAAAGGACTGCCATAACGGTTGACCAGCAAAATGGTCAGCAATACCACCACCGCCACGCCGAGGAACGCCGGCGCACCGAAGTTGCTCGCGTTGCGCCCGCCGCCGACCCATTCATAGGCAATCGGGAACAGTTGCAGACCAATCACGGTGACGATGCAACCGGTGACCACGGGCGGGAAAAATCGCCGCAATCGACCCACAAATGGCGCCATCAGCAGGGTGAAAATCCCCGCACCGATGACGGCTCCGCAGACCCCGGCGAACCCCACCTCCGGGTTGCTGCCGATGGCGATCACCGGGCCGACACTGCTGAACGCCACGCCCTGCAGAATCGGCAGGCGCACGCCGAATTTCCAGAAGCCGACGGTTTGCAACAGGGTGGCAATGCCCGAGCAGAACAGCGTGGTGCTGATCAAGACCACCGTGTCGGCGTGGGACATTTTCAGGGCACTGGCGACAATCAACGGCACGGCGATGGCGCCGATGTACGAGACGGCCATGTGTTGCAGGCCGAGGGTGAGCATCTGTCGTACCGGCAGAATGCGGTCGACGGGGTGCACGGTGGATGCGGTTTTTGATGGGGATGTGGCTGACGACATGGGGAAACACCTCTGGCTGTTTTTATGCGGTAGAGAGGGGTATTCGTCTGATGCCGATCAGCTCAAGGACACAGTGCAACCCTGTGGGAGCTGGCTTGCCAGCGATGGCGATTTAGCAGTCACCATTTTTATAAACTGACAGTCCGCTATCGCTGGCAAGCCAGCTCCCACAGGTGTTGTGTTGTTCAAAAGAATTGGCATCAGTCATTCGTGCTGCGAAGCCGCCATCCACCGGCTCCGATGCCTTGTTTCAGCCTGCCAGGCAGGCGGCGAAGCCCTGGTTCAGCGCCGTGCGGTCCAGGTCGCGGCCAATGAACACGATCTTGCTTGAGCGCGGCTCTGTGCCCCACGCGGTCGAGGCACGGAACTCCACCAGGCTGTGCACGCCTTGCAGCACGTAGCGCTGGTCCTCGTTGGCCACCGCGAGCACGCCTTTCATGCGGTACAGGTTGTCGGCCTGAGAGGAGCGCAGTTCGCTGATCCAGCGATGGAACGCCATCAGGTTGACCGCGCCGTCCACGGTGATGCCTACCGATGACACGCTGGGGTCGTGTTCATGATCGGGCTCTTCAGCGTGGTGATCGTGATCATTGTGATCGTGCTGCTCAGCGCCGATTTCCATGAGCTTCTGCGTGCACTCGAAGGCACCGATGCCGAGGATTTTCGTCAGGTCGATCTGCGCATGGGTCGAGGTCACCAGATCTGCCGTGGCGTTCAAGCCACGGATCTTGCCGCGCAGGGTTTCCACTTCGGCGCTGCTGACCAGATCGACCTTGTTGATGACGATCCGGTCGGCGCAGACAATCTGATCCACCGCCTGATTGTCGACGCCGTCGAGTTGCAGATCCTCCAGATGCTGGGCGATGTGCTTGGCGTCGACCATGGTCACGATTGCATCGAGTTCAACTTCATCGGCGATCGGATCATTAATGAAAAAGCTCTGCGCCACCGGGTAAGGATCGGCCAGGCCGCTGGTTTCGATGAGGATGTGATCGAGGCGCACCGGGCGCGCGACCAGTTCGCGGACGATGCGCACCAAGTCCTCGCGAACCTCGGCGGTACAGCACACGCAGCCGTTGACCATCTCGTAGATTTCTTCGGTTTCAGAGCTGAGCACCAGATCGCCGTCGATACCGACCTCACCGAATTCGTTTTCGATCACCGCGATTTTGCGACCGTGGTTTTCCTTGAGGATGTAGTTGAGCAGGGTGGTTTTGCCGGCACCGAGGAAACCGGTGAGGATGGTCACGGGGATTTTGGTGTTGCGGGTTGGGGCGTTGAAGGGGGTGGTCATCTGAAGCTCCTTGACTGTGTTTTTTGCCGAAGTGCGATCAAATGTGGGAGCTAGCAGGGCTGGCTCCCACAGGGATTGGGGTGTTCTCGCCAGCGAGTGGCGACGCCGGCATCGAGGCCGAACAGGTCGAGCACGCGACCCAGGCTGTGGTCGACCATTTGCCCCAGGCTTTGCGGACGGGCGTAAAACGCGGGCACTGGCGGGGCGATGATCCCGCCCATCTCGGTGACGGCGGTCATGTTGCGCAGGTGCGCGAGGGTCAGCGGCGTTTCGCGGGCCATCAGCACCAGGGTGCGGCGTTCCTTGAGCGTGACGTCGGCGGCGCGACCGATCAGCCCTGACGACGTGCCGGTGGCGATCTCCGCCAACGTTCTCATCGAACACGGCGCCACCACCATCCCGAGGCAGCGAAACGAGCCGCTGGCGATCCCGGCGGCGACGTCATCGGCGCGGTGGTAGTGACTGGCCAGCGCGGTGACGTCGGCGAGTTTGTAGTCGGTCTCGTGGGCCATGGTCAGCAGCGCGGCGCGACTGATGATCAGGTGGCTTTCGATCTCCAGCTCGGCGAGCAATTGCAGGAGGCGCACGCCGTAGATGAAGCCGGACGCGCCGCTGATGCCGACCACCATCCGTTGCCGGTTCACGACCCAAGCCCTTTGAGCAGAGCCCGGGCGCGCTCCAGAACTTCCTGATCGAGCTGCGCCTTGATCCCATCAAAGCCTGAACCGCGTGTGGCATCCAGGCCCATCCGCGATGTCGTGCCATTGACCGAGGACGACGGGTCCAGTGGACTGCCGGGCAAACCGTCAATGATGAAAATATCCAGATGCGGCTGGAAGTGCGTGGCCAGTGCCCACAACACCTGGCTGTCGTCAGTGATGTCGATATCGCTGTCCAGCGCAATCACGGTTTTCAGGTACGGATCCCAACCGAGCAGGGCCAGCATGATCTGCCGCGCCTCGCCATCGCGGCTCTGGTCCAGCGCCACATAGCAATGAAAATGGGTGCCGGAGTTCGGGTAATGCACGGCGGTGACGGCAGGGAACCGCGCCTTGAGTTTCTCGCTCATTTCCGCTTCGCGCGGCAGACGGGCGAGGGTCAAGTGTTCGGCGTAGCGACCGCCCATCACGTCGACCAGCCAGGCGTCTTTGCGCTTTAACAGGGTGTCGACGCGCAGCACATTGTTGGTCGAGCGATCCGAGGAATAACCGCTGAACTCACCGAACGGACCTTCTTCGGCATACGCCGCCGGGTCGATGGCGCCTTCCAGAACGAACTCGGCATACGCTGGCACACCGATGCCGTAGCGTGGAGTTTTCACCAGCTCCAGCGGCGCGCCGAACAGTCCTCCAGCGACGGCGCGTTCATCGGCGCCATACGGCAGGCGTGCAGCGGCGGCCAGCATGAACAGCGGATGCGCACCGACCACCATTGCCACGCGCAATTCTTCGCCACGTTCGCGGGCGGTTTGCAGCATCCGCCACAGGTGACCGCGTGAATGCAGACTGGTGGCGAGGGCCTGACGGGCGTGGCGCATCGAGCGGTGATAGCTCATGTTGGCAATGCCGGTCAGCGGATCTTCGGCAATGATGATCGCGTTGGTGATGTACGGCCCGCGATCACTGTCGAAATGCTTGAGCATCGGCAGCAGCGCCAGATCCAGCGCTTCGCCTTCGAAGACTTCATCGAGGATCGGGCCGCTTTCCACGTAACGCGGTGCGATGGGTTGGTTGGCGCGTGTTTGAAAGGTTTCGTGCAACTGCGCCGGGGTTACCCCGAACAGCCGGGCGATGCGGGTTCGGGAGGCGAACAGATTGGTCGCCACCGGCACGCCGAGGTTGCCGACGGTTTCGCAGATCAGCAGCGGATCGCGGCCCTGGGCGGCGAGGGCATCGACCAGGGCGGTGACGTCCTGATCGGCGGAAATCGGGTGGGTGACGGTCAGCACATCGTCCGGGTACTCACGGCGATAGGCGTCGATGAACACGTGAAAGTCCTGAGAATCGCCGAGCGTCGAACGGGTCATGGTGTCACCTCGTAAAAAGCAGGCACGCAGGGGTGAGAGGGCGTTCGCGCGGCCAGCCGTTGGCCTGCCGGACGAACGAACGCCGCGTCATCTTCGTGCCTGTAAAGTCGCTGTGTGTCGGTCGTAACACTGACCCCTGTGGGAGCGAGCCTGCTCGCGAATGCGGTATGTCATTCAAAGCTGATGGCGACTGATCACCGCTTTCGCGAGCAGGCTCGCTCCCACATTGGGTTTTGTGTGTGGCTACAGATAGGTGGTGGTCAGGCGTATGTCGGCCTCGGCCAGGTCCTTGGGCGGTGGCGTCGGTTCGATTCCGCACAACCGGGCAATGTTGTTACCCAGATAGTCCTCGAGATGATCCTCATCAATGCCCAAACCCTGCGGTGCCGGCGAGCACAACACCTCAAGCTCGCGCAGCCACATTCCCGGTTCGTTCGGCGGTGAGTCCGTGCCGAACACGATCTTGTTGCGCGGCAGTTCCTTGGCGAACTCCACAATCCGCGACTGGAAGCACCAGCCCGATTCGCAGTACACGTTTGGCGTATCCATCGCCATCCAGAACGCTTCGAACGAGTAGTTGCCGCCGGTCTGGATACCGAAGTGACCGATGATGAAATTGACCATCGGGAACTCGCGGATGATCGGGTAGAACATCGTCGGAATGGTGTACGGGCCGTCACCGGTATGGATCAGCACAACGATGTTGTACTTGGCGCAGACTTTCATTGCCGGGCGCAGCCAGTCGAGTGCGCGATCCGGACGATAGCCGTGCATGTTGGCGTGCAGCTTGAGCATCTTGAAGCCGTATTCCTTGATGTGGAATTCCAGCTCCGCCGCACCGTTTTCCGGTCCCCAGCGCGGGTTGAAGTTGAAGTTGCCGATAAAGCGATCCGGGTACTTCATGCACAGTTCGGCGATGTACGACATGTAGTCACGCACGCCTTCGCGGCCCCGGCGGTTGCCGTCGCGATAGCCGGTGTTGCCCGGTGGCGGCTGGATGAAACCCATGTCGATGCGGCGTGGTTTGCCGTTGATCATGTACGGGCCGTCCATCAATTTGAGCATGCGCTCGCCGGTGAACGGTTCGCCGGTGTGGCGCCAGGCCTCGTCGACCAGGTTGGTGGGGTGCAGATGGGTGTCGATGATCATCGGTTCAGCTCCTGGCCAGTTGAGTGGTGACGGGGCGCTTGAGTTGCGCCTCTGCTTCGGAAACGGAACGGGGTGGCGGGGTTGGCTTGAGGCCGATCATCCGCGCGGTGTTGTTGCCCAAGTAGTCTTCGAGAGTGTCCTCGTCGAGGTTCAGGCCTTGCGGCGGTTCGTGGCAGAGCACTTCGAGCAGGCGCAACCACATGCCCGGTTCGTTCGGCGGCGTGTCGGTGCCGAAGAGGATCTTGTGCGTCGGCAAGACCTTGGCGAATTCGACGATCCGCGATTGCAGGCACCAGCCGGATTCGCAATAGACGTTGGGCAACTCCATCGCCCATTGCATCGGTTCGAACACGTAGACGCCGCCGGTCTGCACACCGAAGTGGGCCATGATGAAATTGACGTTGGGGAATTCCTTGATCATCGGCACCCATTCCGATGGGATGCTGTAAGGCCCGTCGCCAGTGTGCAGCTTGACCGGAATGCCCAGTTCGGCGCATTTCTCGAAGCACGGACGCACCCAGTCGAGCGCTCGGTCAGGACGGTAGGCGTGCATGTTGGCCTGCATCTGCACCATGCCGAAACCGTGTTCCTTGACGTAGCGCTCAATCGCCTCGACGCCGTTTTCCACGCCGCAGCGCGGGTTGTAGACAAAGCAGCCGATGAAGCGGTCCGGGTAGGTCTGGACCATTTTCAGGGTGTAGGCCATGTAGGCGTCGATGGATTCACGGCCGGTCAGGTCGCCGTCGGTCCAGGTGTAAATCGTGTTGCCTTGCGGCGGCTGGATGAAGGCTTTGTCAATGCGGCGAGGCTTGCCGTTGACCATGTACGGGCCATCCATCATCTCCAGCAGACGCTCGCCGGTGAACGGGTCACCGTCATGCCTCCAGGCGAGGTCCACGAGATCCGTGGGATAGCAGCTGATATCGATGATCATTGCAGTCGATCTCCTGATAGCGGGGAAGGGAGCCTTGCGGCTCTCGGCATCCACGTCCCGGGCAATCGGCCGTTGCTATGCGCAAGACTCGCGCATTCCCTCGCCTGTTCGCATCCGGCCCGGGTGGGTGGCTGCTGAGGGCGAGTATTGGAAGGCGGGGTTGGGTTCGTACAATATTAATTGGGCGCGGTGGTGATACTTGTTCGATATGGGCAGATCAAAAGCGACCCTCACCCCAGCCCTCTCCCGGAGGGAGAGGGGGCCGACCGAGCTGTCTTTCGCGATGCATCGACCTGAGAAACCGAGGCGATTATGGATTCGGCGAGGCTGGTTCAGGTCGACGATTTTCTGAAGCATTCCCCTGTCAGATGGAATCGATTATGGATTCACAGCAGGAGGTGCACGTCGGCGTAATTCGTCAATATCCCCCGATCGGTCCCCTCTACCTCTGGGAGAGGGCTAGGGTGAGGGCAGGGTTCTCAAGCGTACACAGGACTAACTGCCTAACCGCATCAACCACCGGCGCCACACGCTCAGCCTGCCCATGCGGCCACACCGCGTAAAGGTTGTAATGCGCCGCAATCTGCGCCTCGTTCAACGCCACCAACCGCCCGCTGCGCAACGCATCAGCCGCCAGTAATCCACGCACCAACCCTGCGCCGACGCCGGCCTCGGCGGCCGCAATCAAATTCGCCGCATTATCGAAAATCACCCGCGTCGGCGGTTCGGTCGGTGTCATTCCGGCCGCATCCAGCCACGGAATCCACGAGCGCCGCGTATACCCCAACAACGGCAATTGCAGAATCTGCGCCGGGCTCAACGGCACCTGCAATCCGTGCCGCGCCAGCAGTTCAGGCGCAGCCACCGCCAGCACCCGATCGCCACAGATCTGCGTCATCTCGCAGTCATCCCAATCGCCATAGCCATAACGCAACGCCAGATCGACCCGCTCAAACGAGCTGCGATCACTGCGCGGCATCGACAGCAGCGTTACCTCGTAATCCGGCAGCCCATCGAGCAACTGCGGCAGTCGCGGATTGAGCCAGCTCTGCGCCAGTTCGCTGTCGACATCAAGGGTCAGACGTTGCGTCACGCTGCGGTTTTTCACCGAGGAAATCGCCCGGTCAATCTGCGCCAGACCGTCCGACAACACACTGGCAAACAACTGCCCGGCATCGGTCAGGTTGCTGCCGCCGCCTTCACGGACGAACAGCGGCTGGCCGATGAAATCTTCCAGCGCGCGGATCTGCTGACTGATCGCGCTGTGGGTCAGGTCAAGTTTGCGCGCGGCGCTGGAGAAACTGCCGCTGCGCGCCGCGTGGATAAACGCGCTCATGGACTGCACCGACGGGTATCGCTTGTACATGTTGTTAGTCCTGCTTACAGCGGTTGGCAGAAATCGTCGCTGGCCGCGTGTTGCTCAGAGTTCCAATAATCGGTGACCAGGCCCGCACAAAGACGGGCCGCTCTTTTGGAGCCTGACAATGATTGCATTCACGGTTAACGGCGAACGACGCGAGCTGGATGAAGCGTCCTCCTCCATGCCCTTGTTATGGGTACTGCGTGATCAACTGAAACTCACCGGCACCAAGTTCGGTTGCGGCATGGGCCTGTGCGGTGCCTGCACCGTGCACCTGGACGGCGTTGCGGTGCGTTCCTGCCAGTTGCCGGCGGCCGCCGTCGCGGGCCACAGCATCACTACTATCGAAGGCTTGTCGCCAACGGAAAATCATCCGTTGCAACTGGCTTGGGTCGCCGAAGATGTGCCGCAATGCGGCTACTGTCAATCCGGGCAGATCATGTCTGCCGCCGCGTTGCTCAACACCGGCGCAACGGTGACCGACGATTCGATCCGCAATGCGATGTCCGGGAATATCTGCCGCTGCGGCACCTACGGGCGCATCAACAAAGCGATCAAACGTGCGGCGAATGCGCCGAAGGAGGCCTGATGAGCCTCATCGACGACACCCGCATCGAACTGCCGCGCCGGGTTTTTCTCAATCAAGCGGCGACGGTTGCTTCAGGTTTGGCGATTGCCCTTTATCTGCCGAGCGGCACCGCCGCCAGCGACCCGAAAGCGCCGGCACCGGCCAGCGAATTCGAGCCCAATGCCTGGGTGCGCATCTTTCCCGACGGCACGGTGAAACTGGTGGTGCACAAGCACGACTCCGGCACCGGCACGCAAACCGCACTGGCCGCGTGCGTGGCTGAAGAGCTGGACGTCAACCCGATGACCGTGCAGGTCATCACCCCGGAAGACCCGTTTTTCGAAACCTACATCCATCCGGTCTGGAAAGTCTTTTCGACCGGCGGCAGCACCAGCGTTTCCCTCGAATACGATCGCTTGCGCATGGCCGGTGCCACAGCGCGAGCGCTGTTGATCACGGCAGCGGCGAAGCAGTGGAAAGTCAGCCCTGACAGCTGCACCACCGAGGAAGGTCGGGTGGTGCACAGGCCAACCAAACGCAGTCTCGGTTATGGCGAACTGGTCGGCGTCGCGGCGAATCTGCCCGCCCCGACAAACGTCACGCTGAAGGATCCGACGCAATTCAAATACATCGGCAAACTGCGCCACAAACGTGATGCGGCGGCCAAGGTGTGCGGGCGTTTCAAGTACAGCATCGACGTGCAACTGCCAGACATGCTGGTGGCGGTGATTCAGCGTGCGCCGGTCCTGGGATCGAAAGTGCTCAGCGTCGATTCGGCGGCGGCTTTACAGGTGCCGGGTGTGCGCAAAGTGCTGGCGATTCCGGGGCGCCCCGACGTGCTCGGCGGCAATCTGGAAGGCGTTGCAGTGCTGGCGGATAACTTTTGGGCGGCGCAGCAGGGCCGTAAGGTGCTGGACATCAAATGGAGCGATTCAGCGCTGGCCGGGTTCGACAGCGAGCAGTTGGCCGGCGCGCAAGCCAAAGCCATCGGCGATCCAGCAGCACAAACCGTCAAAGCCATGACCCAAGGTGATGTCGCCGGGCAATGGGCGGGCGCGGCGAAGTTGATCGAAGCCGATTACACCATGCCCTACAAGGTGCAAAACCCGCTGGAGCCGATCTGTATCACCGCACAGGTCAAGGACAAGGCAATTACTTATTGGGGCGGCGTGCAGGTGCCGTCTTCGGCACTGGAGGCGGCGCAAACCGTGTGCGGGATCGACAAGGCCAATGTGACCATTCATGAGTTGGTGTCTGGCGGCAGCTTCGGTGCGCGGGAGGCGAAATACTGGTTGTTCGAGGTCGCGTATCTGGCACAGAAAACCGGCGTGCCGGTGAAACTGCTCAATAGCCGCGAAGACGAAATGCATGCGCTGTTCAATCATCCGGCCACTTTGCATCGGGTCAAAGGTGCGCTCGATGCGCAGGGCAAACTCAGCGCGCTGCAACTGCACGCGGTGTCGCCAGCCTCGCCGGAACAGTGGGAACCGGGTTATTTCGAGCGTCCGGACAAGATGGATTACAGCACCACCGAGGCGATCACCGCGTGGGACTTCGCCTACCGTCCGCCGCACCTGGAGCTGAACTGGGTCAAGCATGAAACCAACGTGCCCAGTGGTTGGTATCGCTCGGTGAGTTTCATCCCGAATGTGTTCGCCGTGGAAAGCTTCATGGATGAACTGGCCCATGCTGCCGGTGAAGATCCATTGGCGTTCAGGTTGGCCAATATGCAGGAGCGGCCACGGCACGTGGCAGTGCTAAAGCAAGCTGCCGAGCGCGCCGGTTGGGGTAAACCGCTGCCACCCGGCACGGCGCTGGGGATCGCGACCAATCAGGGTTACACCAGTTTTATTGCGGTGGTCGCGCGGGTGACCACGGTCGATGGCAAGTCGCAAGTCGAGAAGCTCACTTGTGTGGTCGATTGCGGTCTGGCAGTTTCGCCGGGCGGTGTCGAAGAGCAGATCTACGGCGGCCTGATGTGGGGTTTCGGCCATGCGTTGTTCGACCGGCTCGACATCAAACAGGGCAGGGTGGTGCAGAGCAATTTCCACGACTACCGCGTCACGCGCATGTCCGACATGCCGGCCACCGACATCCTCGTACTCGACGGCGAGCCGGGCAAACCCGGTGGCGTCGGCGAGTTGGGCAGTCCTTCAGTGGTGCCGGCCATCGCCAATGCCCTGTTCGCGCTGACCGGCGTGCGCCAGCGTTCGACGCCATTGAACCTGGGGTAAATCGCCATGGATCTGCGTCTGCTGCGGTACTTCATGGCGTTGGCCGATGAGCTGCATTTCGGTCGCGCCGCCGAACGCCTGCACATCTGTCAGCCGCCACTGAGCCAGCAGATTCGTTTGCTGGAAGAGGAGCTGGGCACGCCGCTGTTCGAGCGCAGTCATCATCGGGTCGAGCTGACGGCGGCGGGGCAGATGCTCAAGGAGCAGGCGCCGCTGGTGTTTGAACAGCTCGAGCGGGCGTTGGATCTGACGCGGCAGACCGGGCGCGGTCAGCTCGGCGAGCTGGAAATCGGCATGATCAGTTCGGTAATGGTCGGCGTGCTGCCCAAGGCCCTGCATCTGTTTCGTGAGCGCTATCCGCAGGTCAACTGGCGCCTGCATGAGATGACCCCGGCGGCACAGGTCAAGGCGTTGAAGGAGAAACGTATTGATGCCTGCGTGTTTCGCGTGGGTTATGACGATCCGTTGTTGCGTAATGAACTGCTGATCTACGAGCCGATTCATGTGGTGATGCCGGCTGATCACCCACTGGCGCAGCGCGAGGTGCTGGCCCCGGCGGATCTGGCGCAGGAGCCGTTTGTCGCGCTGGAATTGAAGCAGTCGCGGTTTGCCAACTTCCTTTATCAGTGCTGCATTCAGGCCGGGTTCACGCCGCAGATCCGTCAGCAGGTGATTGAGGTGCAGACGTTGCTGAGCTTGGTGCGTGCCGGGTTTGGTGTGGCGCTGTTGCCGGCGTCGATCGAGCAATTGGCCCCGGCGGGACTGGTGTTCAGGCGCTTGACGCCGGCTTTGCCGGAGGTGCCGTTGTATGCGACTTATCGCGCGGATGATGCTTCGCCGGTGCTCAAGCTGTTTCTCGACACACTACGTGAACTCAGCGGCAACCCAAAACCTCTGTAGGAGCTGCCGAAGGCTGCGATCTTTTGATCTTGATCTTTAAAAATCAAAGTCAAAAGATCGCAGCCTTCGGCAGCTCCTACAGGGGGGCGAGGTGGTTTTGAATGCGTCGGCACGATCAGAGGTGGCTGCGGTCGTACTCTTCACATGGGCGTATCACTTGTGGAGATCCAATGAGCCAGGAAGTCCTGACCACCGAAACCAACCGCCGCCAGTTGCAGCAGATCATCGCCGGGCTGTCCGACGGGGTGATTCTGCTGGAGCTGGATCAGAGCATTCTCTGGGCCAACGAAGCCGCAATGGCCATGCACGGTGTCAGCCGGATCACCGATCTGGGCCACAATGCCGACGAATACGCCAAAAAGTTCAACCTGCGCTATCGCAATAATCACTCGATCAGCGCCGAAAACTACCCGATCAGCCGCGTGGCGCGTTGTGAGAGTTTTAATGACGTGCTGATCGAAGTGTCGCCGATCGACGACCCCGAGCGCATCTGGGTGCACAGCGTACGCAGCATGATTCTCACCGATCGCGAAGGGCAGCCCGAGTCGTTGGTGCTGATCATGAGCGACGTCACCGATTGGGCCAACGCCGAGCAGCGCTTCGAGAGGACGTTCAACGCCAACCCGGCGCCGGCGGTGATCTGCCGGCTCAGTGATCTGCGTTACATCAAGGTCAATCCGGGGTTTCTGGAGATGACCGGGTACAGCCGTGAGCAAGTGATTGGCACTTCTTCTTATGAAATCGACATTTTTGAGCAGGCCGAACACCGGGATCTGGCGATCCAGCGTCTGCGCGACGTCGCGACCATCCCGCAGATGCAGGCTGAACTGCGCCTGCCAGATGGCAGTAGCAAGCAGGTGATCGTGGCCGGCCAGCCGCTGACGCTCAACGATGAGGATTGCATGCTGTTTTCTTTTGTCGACATGGAGCTGCGGCACAAGGCCGAGGTGGCGCTGCGTCAGAGTGAGGAACGTTTTGCCAAGGCGTTTCGCCTGACGCCAGTACCGATCCTGATTTGCAGTGCCGACGAGCAGCAGGTGATCGACGTCAATCAGGCGTTCCTCGAGACCCTGGCCTACGACAGCGAGGACGTGCTCGGCAAAACCGTGACGCAGCTGGATTTCATCGATGACAGCGGTGCGCGCACGCGGTTGCTGGCAGCGCTTGAGAAAAACGGTCGGGTGGATCGGGTGGATGTGCGGGTGCGCAGGAAGGATGCCGAACTGCTTGAGTGTGCGCTCTCGGCCGACACCGTGAATATTCAGGACCTGCCGTGTTATTTGCTGGTGTTGATGGACATCACCGAGCGCAAACGCACCGAGCTTGAGCTGGTGGCGGCGATTGAAGAGGTGATGAAGGATGCTTCCTGGTTCAGTCGCACGCTGATCGAGAAACTGGCCAATGTGAAGAAGGTCAACTCGCCGCAATTGCCGAGCGTGTCGTTCACCGATCTGACGGCTCGCGAGCGTGATGTGCTGGGGTTGATCTGTGAAGGGCTGGCGGACAAGGAGATCGCGGCGCGACTGAAACTGGCGCCGAACACCGTGCGCAATCATGTGGCGACGGTGTACTCCAAGCTGGATCTGCACAGCCGCAGTGAAGCGATTGTCTGGGCGCGGGAGCGTGGTTTGTTTTCCGGTGGGGTGGAGGGCAAGGGGCAGCGATAGGGGTGCAAATGCACTAGCTCACATGGTGCAATTTGATGTGTTGATGCCGGGTGACTGTTCTTAGTCTGTTGGGGTGCGGTGCGAGCCTTTTAAGGTTGGTGATCGCGTCCCTTCGAAGTTGTTAAAGGAACAGTCGCAATGATGAATCTTGCGCAGTTGCGCGCGCAGCTTGAGCGTAGTTTTTCGCCGCTGGCGTGTGAGTGTCTGGTGGATGGTGATCATTCGCTGACGGTGAAGCTTTATCACCCGGTGTCGGGGCAGGTGGATCTGGTGATCAGTGGGCTGAAGCTTGATGCGTTGCGTACGGCGGAGTCGGTTGATGCTTTGATTGACGAGTTGCGGTATGAGCTTGAAAGCAATTCTTTGCGCTCTGCTCTGGGTCCGGATTTGGCTTAGGGTTTTGGGTTTTGGGTTTTGGGCTTGGCGGCCTTTGGGCCGACCATGCTTTGGGGTGTCTGGTGGGTATATCCGTTTTTTCGGGTGCTGCGGCTGGCGGTTTCGCCCTTACGGCGAGGCACTTTTTCCAGACGCCGAAAAAGTACCCAAAAAGGCTTGCCGCAACGTTCGGCCCGCTCGCTGGGGCTCGGGGTTCCTTCGCTCCGTGATCGATCCGGGGGCAGCGCCTACGGTTTGCTTCGCTGCACCTCCTCTCGCTGTGTTCGACTTCGTCGAACGGTCGCTGCGCTCCCACCCCCGGATCAATCCCTCCTCTCAGCCTGCCGACACGGCCGGTGAATCAAGATCAAGAGCTGCAGCCGAGCTAACGCTCATCCTGTTGAGTGGGGCGGCTTCGCCGCATGGGGTGTTCGCAACTCTAGGAGTGAGCCTGCTCGCGATGGCGGTCTGCCAGCCGACCGATTTTGCGCGATGTACTCAATCCCTGTGGGAGCTGGCTTGCCAGCGATGAAGGCCTGCGAGCCGACCGATTTTGCGCGATGTACTCAATCCCTGTGGGAGCTGGCTTGCCAGCGATGACGGCCTGCGAGCCGACCGATTTTGCGCAATGTACTCAATCCCTGTGGGAGCTGGCTTGCCAGCGATGGCGGCCTGACAGCCGACCGATATTTGCGCAATGTACTCAATCCCTGTGGGAGCTGGCTTGCCAGCGATGGCGGTCTGCCAGCCGACCGATTTTGCGCAATGTACTAAATCCCTGTGGGAGCTGGCTTGCCAGCGATGGCGGTCTGCCAGCCGACCGATTTTGCGCAATGTACTCAATCCCTGTGGGAGCTGGCTTGCCAGCGATGGCGGCCTGCGAGCCGACCGATTTTTTCCTGAATACACCCAATCTAACTGTGGGAGCGAGCTTGCTCGCGAAGACGGCATGTCTGGCAATGCACATTCCAATCCGCCAACCCGCTAAACCCGCAACGCAAAATCGACAGCCATAAAACTCCGATACGGCCGATTCACTGGCGCTTGCAGAGCGCTCGTCTATAAAGAATGAGTGGTCAGGTCTTCTGTGGTCGGTTGGGTCGCGGAAGTTGCTCTTCCATTCATCGCGGGTCGTCCTATGAACAATCTTGGGAAACGCGTGTTGCCGTTGGCTTTTTTTGCCGTTTTGCTGGCGGGTTGTGCCAGTCCTCCACCGCCTCCACCCGTTGCGCCACCTCCGCCACCGGAACGTACTTGCCAGGTGCTCGAAAACACTGAAGTCGCCGGTGATATGTACGTCGACGGGCAGGTCACTCGCCACATCACCACCACCCGTTGCGTCACGCAATAGCGCACGCAGGGCGCCAGTCCCGGGTTGAGCGGATTGTGTTGGTCGCCGACCTGGCCGGTACGGCGGTGTTTGCCGTGGAAGGCGCCATTGCGGCGATGCACAGTCAGCTCGACTTGCTCGGGGTGATGGTGATTGCGTTTATCGTCGCCCTCGGCGGCGGGGTCACTCGTGACTTGCTGATTGGTGCGACGCCACCCAATGCCGTGGCCGACTGGCGCTATCCGGCACTGGCGTTTTTCATGGGCGGGCTGGCGTTTGCCTTTCATGAACAGGTGCTGGGCTGGTCCGGTTCGACGCTGATCGTGCTGGATGCGGCGGGGTTGGCGCTGTTTGCCGTGGCCGGTGCGCAGAAAGCGCTGAACTTCGGGATTACGCCGTTTGTGGCGATGCTGATGGGCACGATCACCGGCGTCGGTGGCGGGGTGATTCGCGACATTGTGCTGGCGCGGATACCAGTGGTGTTGCAGGTGGATTTGTATGCGAGTTCGGCGTTTGTTGGCGCGGCGGTGTTGATTGTTGTGCGCAGGCTGGGCGTTTCACCGGTCGCGGCGGCGTTGCTGGCGGGGGCGGTGTGTTTGATGTTGCGTTTGCTGTCGGTGCATTTTGGCTGGCAACTGCCCAAAGTCCAAGGCTCATCGCAACCCCTGTAGGAGCTGCCGAAGGCTGCGATCTTTTGATCTTGATCTGCAAAAACAAAGTCAAAAGATCGCAGCCTTTGGCAGCTCCTACAGGGTCGAGTTGCAGTTCTGGATCAGGACAGGAAACCGCCGTCCACATTCAGCGCAACGCCTGTGGTGTAGCTCGACGCATCACTGGCCAGGTACAACACCGCACCGGCCATTTCACTCGGATCCGCCACGCGCTTGAGCGGGATCTGCGTCAGCGCCTGCTTGAGAATCGCGTCGTTCTTCACCAGCGCCGAGGCGAATTTGGTGTCGGTCAGGCCCGGTAGCAAGGCGTTGCAGCGGATGCCGAACTGCGCGCATTCCTTGGCGAAGACCTTGGTCATGTTGATCACCGCCGCCTTGGTCACCGAGTAGATGCCCTGGAAGATCCCCGGCGAAATGCCGTTGATCGACGCGACGTTGATGATGCTGCCGCCACCGTTTTCGCGCATCAGTTTGCCGGCTTCGACCGACATGAAGAAGTAGCCACGAATGTTCACGTCGACGGTCTTCTGGAACGCGCTCAGGTCAGTGTCCAGCACGTTGCAGAACTGCGGGTTGGTTGCAGCATTGTTGACCAGAATGTCGAGGCGACCGAACTGTTCCTTGATCCCGGCGAATACTTGGGCAATCTGTTCCATTTCACCGATGTGGCAGGCCACTGCGGTGGCTTTGCCGCCCTCAGCAATGATCGCATCGGCAACGTGTTGGCAGCCGTCGAGTTTGCGGCTCGAGACGATTACGTGGGCGCCTTGCTGGGCGAGCAGTTTGGCGATGGCTTCACCGATGCCACGGCTGGCGCCGGAGACGAAAGCGATCTTGCCGTCGAGGTCGAACAACTGAGTCTTGGACATAAGGGTTCCTTTGTGTGGGCCGTCAGAGGCTCGATTTCGCAATGACCTGCAAGCTCATCTGCTCCAGCAGTTTGTTCATGTGAATGAACTGCGCGAAGCGTTTGTCCTGGGTCTGGCCATGGTAGAAGCGGTAGTAGATCTGCTGCACGATGCCGGCCAGACGGAACAGGCCGTAGGTGTAGTAGAAGTCGAAATTGTCGATCTGGATGCCCGAGCGTTCGGCGTAGTAATCGACGAACTCGCGGCGGGTGAGCATGCCCGGCGCATGGCTCGGCTGGCGACGCATCAGTTGCACCGGCGCCGGATCGTCCGCCTGAATCCAATAGGCGAGGGTGTTGCCCAGGTCCATCAGCGGGTCGCCAAGGGTGGTCAGTTCCCAATCGAGCACGCCGATGATCTGCATCGGGTTGTGCGGGTCGAGGATGACGTTGTCGAAGCGATAGTCGTTATGGACGATGCTCGAGGTCGGGTGGTCGGCGGGCATCTTGTCGTTGAGCCAGGCCTTCACCGCTTGCCAGTGCGGCGCGTCCGGGGTCAGGGCCTTTTCGTAGCGTTCGCTCCAGCCTTTGATCTGGCGGGCAACGTAGCCTTCTGGCTTGCCCAGATCACCGAGGCCACAGACGTTGTAGTCGACGCGGTGCAGTTCGACGAAGCGGTCGATGAAGCTCTTGCACAAGGCTTCGGTTTTCGCTGAGTCGAGGCCCAGTTCCGGCGGCAGCTCCGAGCGCAGGATGATGCCGTTGACCCGTTCCATCACGTAGAACTCGGCGCCGATCACTGACTCGTCGGTGCAATGCACGTAGGCTTTCGGGCAATACGGGAAGCCGTCGCGCAATTGATTGAGGATGCGGAATTCGCGGCCCATGTCGTGGGCAGACTTGGCTTTGTGGCCAAACGGCGGGCGACGCAGGACGAATTCCTGTTCCGGGTATTCCAGAAGGTAGGTCAGGTTCGACGCACCGCCGGGGAACTGGCTGATCGCAGGCAAGCCGCTCAGTCCTGGAATGTGCGCCTTGAGGTACGGATCGATCAGGCTGGCATCGAGCTCTTCGCCAGAGCGGATACGGGTGGACTGGTCAGTAAGCGCCATGCTTATCCCTTCTGCTTATTTTGGAGGCCAGACATCATTGGCTAATCTAATGGTGCGCTCGGGCAGTCACAAGCGCAGGTCGGTCTTATAGGTTAGCGTGTTGCCGGATAATCACCTTTGAGAATGTGCGCGACGGGCCGCAGCAGACTAAGGTTTAGCGGGTATGCCATGGGCAAAAAGGAGCGTTGAAATGGGCTGTCCGCAAGTCTGTGCCACGGCCACGTTGCAATGCAGCTTCGGCGCCGCACCGTCGATGCTCAATGTGCTGCCGGTCAATCGCACGCTGACCGGCGGGATGCCGGCGGCGAACATCATGGATCACATCCCGCTGGTGAATATCTTGCCGTTTGGCGTGTGCATGAGCATGGCCAACCCGATGGTCGCCGCCGCAACGGCGGCGGCATTGGGAGTGTTGACGCCGATGCCGTGCATTCCAGCGACGGCCACGCCGTGGATCCCTGGCGGGGCGCCGACGTTGTTGTTGGGCGGGATGCCGGCGATCGATGCCAACTCAACGTTGATGTGCAACTGGGCGGGGGTGATCAAGATCGTGGTGCCGGGGCAGATGCAGATGTTGATTCCTTGAACCGCTAACCCTCACCCCAGCCCTCTCCCGGAGGGAGAGGGAGCCGACCGAGGTGTCTATCGAGATACATCGACCTGAACGACCGAGTCGATTATGGATTCACAGCAAGTCTTCCCGGTCGGCGTAATTCGCGAATCTCCCCCGATCAGTCCCCTCTCCCTCTGGGAGAGGGCTAGGGTGAGGGGCTCTTCCGGGCTTTCAGGCCTGCTGCGGATCCGCCCACTGCCGATACCACCAGCGTACCCGCGAAATCGGCTTGCCATCCGCCCCCAGCGGCCGCCCATCCTCGGCAAATCCTTGCCCTGGCTCCAGCAACTGCCCATTCACATAGCGCGCCTCCACCGCCGGTTTGCCATTCGGATGAAAGCGCTGATAACGCCCCTCCCGCACGCCATCGCGATAAAACTCCGCCTCCGCCACTTGCCCATCCGGGAAGTAATTGAACGCTTCGCCATGCAGTAACCCGCGTCGATACGTCGCCTTGCGCTGTAAAAAACCCTCAGGCGCGTAAAAACTCGCCACGCCCTGCAGCTTGTCGCGCACAAACGGCATCTGCGCCGAGACCTTGCCGTTGGGGTGATAGAGCAGCGACGTGCCCTGCAATTCGCCCTGGCTGTAATTCAGGTCCGCCTGCTTGCGCCCGTCATCCTTGATGTTCAGCGGCCCATCAAGCTGACCGTCCTGCAGACGCCCCTTGAGCTGCTTGTCATCCTGCTGCAGATCCAGCGGTGTGATCGCCATGGTTTCTCCTTGTCAGTTGACCTGGACCAGACCGCCCTTGATGGTCAGCATGCCGCCGCCGTCCACGGTCTGCGAGGCTGCGCCCTTGTTGGTCAGACTGATGCCGGCGTCGTTGGTCAGCGTCGTTCCGGCTTTGTTGTCCAGTGAAGTACCGGCCTGATTGGTCATCGCGGTGCCAGCCTTGTGCGTGATCGAGGTGCTGGCCGAGGTTGCCAGATCAGCGCCACTCTTGACCGTGAAGCTGCCGCCGCTTTGCAGAGTCAATGTGCCGCTGACTTTAATCGTCAGGTTGCCATCCACGGTCAGGCTGTAATCGCCGGTGACCTTGTCGGTGTAGTTGCCGCCGGTGCTGTGGTTCTGGTCGGCGCCGACCTTCACCGTGCGGCTGTCCTTCACCTCGAGGCTGTCGCTGCCGGTCTGGATGGTCACGCTGCGTTTGCCTTTCTGCAGCGTCACCGTCTCGTCGCCGTCCTTCACTGTGCGGGTGCGCGCATTTTGCACCGTGAGGGTTTCGTCGTGGCCGACGGTGGCAGTGGTGTCGTTGAGCACGTTGATGTTGAAATCCTTTTGCGCCTGCAAGAACACCTCTTCGGCGTCCTTCTTGTCCTCGAAGCGCAGCTCGTTGAAACCACCGCCGCCCTTGGACGACTGGGTCTTGATCCCCGATTGCGTCTGATTGGCCGGTAGGGCATAGGGCAGGGCGTTGTCGCCGTTGTACACGCAACCGGTGACCAGCGGCCGGTCCGGATCACCGTCGATAAACGTGACGATGACTTCCTGACCGATGCGCGGGATGAACTGCATGCCGAAGCCTTTGCCGCTCCACGGCAAAACCACGCGCACCCAGCAGGAGCTGGTTTCATCGTTCTTGCCGTCGCGATCCCAGGGGAACTGCAATTTGATCCGGCCGTACTCGTCAGTCCAGATTTCCTCACCGGACTTGCCCACGACAATCGCAGTCTGCGGATGCATGCGCGGCTTTGGCGTGACACGTTGCGGGCGAAACGGCGTGGTTTTGGGTATCGCTTCAAAACGGTTGCGATAGCTTTCGTGGCTGACGTCATGGGTGACCCGCGTCACCACCCAGTCGATATTCAGGCTCGCGTCGTCATGCCCATCGAGGGTGAACCAATGGCCCGGAATCAGCCAGCGGCAGTCGCTTTCGCCGACAAAACGTTTCTCTTCACTGCGCAAACCGTCGACGCGTTGCTTGGTCAACGCATCGCCGCGCGCCTTGGCGTTGTAGCCGCCCGGGTGCTCGTAGATCGAACGCGGCCCGGCGACCGCTTCGGCCTGGCCGTAAAGTGAAGTGGTCGGCGTGGTGAACTCATAATCCGTGGCCCGATACACCCCGGCGACCGCTTGCAGGCACACCTGCCCGGAGCGAATGCCGTGCAACTCCCGCTCGCCCAACTGTTGGCCCAGATACTTGATCTTCGGCCCGTTGGGGATCGGCACAAACGCGTCATTACTGTCGCCGAGTACCAGCGTGTGCTGGCCGTCGTCGTGGCTGAAAAACCAGAAGATGCCTTCTTCCTCCAGCAGCCGCGAGACGAAGGCGAAGTCGGTTTCACCGTACTGCACGCAATATTCACGCGGCGTATAGCTGCCGGTCAGCGAGAGTTTGAAATCGCTGAAGCCGTGGGCCTTGAAGATCGTGGTGACGATGTCTGAGGTCGCGAGGTTCTGGAACACGCGGTTGTTGCTGGCGAGGGTCAGCCACCATAACCACGGGCGTAAAACGAGTTGATAACGCTCGGCGGTGGCGTCGGCGGGCAGTTGGCGAATTTCCGCGACCAATGCGTCGAGCACGCGCAACTGCTCATCGTTGTGCAGAGCGGTGGTGACGTGGCTGGCCACGGCGCTGGTGAGGGAGAGCGAGAGCGAGGCGCCGTCGTTTAGACCGTTGAGGATTTGCGAACCGAGCCCATTGAGGGCTTCTTCACCGGACAGCGACTCAGGATAAAGCGCCGACAATGCGACGGCGGTCAGGGAGAGCGTTGTATTGCTGTCGGTGGCACGTGGCATTGATTAACCCCAATGATCGGTGAGCGTGATTACTGTTCTTCTTCCTGTGCTGGCAGAACCCACGGCGCGTCAGCCGCGGGAAGATCGGCGAAGTTGTTATTCTTCACGCCATTGAACAGCGCGACGACATACTCGCCATATTCTTCAACGTGGTCTTTTTCGATTTTTGGTCGGTCACCGTCGCCCGATGCACTGGTGCGGGTGTCCGTAGCAGGCAGTTCAATATCTACATCGAACTGCGCCTTGATCCACTTCACATAGATGGCAATCCATCTTGCACAGGACTCGCATGCACGTTTTATCCCGCCAATCGTGGCAGTCTGGTGAGCATTCAGCGGGGAAGCGCCGATTTTGGTCTGGGTGAGCAGACGCAAAAGCTTCAACTCTGCATGCGACGGCAAACTGTCGTTGAGCAAGTTGATGGCATTGGTATTGGTGTTGTAGTTTTTGGTCATCAAGCTCTTGCTGCCGGCAGGTTTGGTCAAGCCGGTGGCAACCCCCGCGTCGGTGAGTTTTCTCACCGCCCACAGTATGCGTTGCGCCTGGGTGTCGACCGGGATTGTCGGATTCTTCTTGATCATGTTGCGAATGAGCGTCAACTCTTCAGCGCTCAGATCCGTCACTGCCGTACTTGCCGCCGCGTAAGTACAGGCGGTTTTTTCCGGACCGCTGTAATCGGCCGTAAAGGCACGCCCCAGCGAGGGGATCTTCGTCGTGTGCTCCATTTTCAGCAGCGCGTGGCAGAACCGCATACATTGCAGGAACGTGTCGAGGTTGGTCACGCCAAATGCCTGGAAGAACTTGTCGACTCTGGCGTGTTCCCCATAGTTGCAGGCGATGAACAGGCGTTCATCGATCTTCATGCACTGAACTTCTTCGACTTTGGTCCCGACGGCCTTGTCACTCAGTTCGCTTTCCCAGTTTTTCTGTCGGGTCGCCGAGTTGATGATGGTGGAAAAGAGCACCAGATCTTTGGCGTTGTAGCTGGAAATAGGCATGATCTTCCTTGTATCCGGAGTTAGCCAAGTGCTGCGTTCAGGTAAAACATGACGGGGAAATGGTCGCTGCGAATCGGGTGACCCAGACAATACGGGGCGATCTCCAGGATGTTGCCCCAGCAATCACTGTTCTGCCGCAGGCTCGCATCACATTCCGCACGCCAGTGCTGTGCATGCATGACGTAGGCATAGTCGAGCAACAACAGCACGGGTTGTAGATCACAGGCTTCGATGCCTTGGTCGAACATGTACTGCGGCAAGTACGACTTGGCCGTGAGGTGCGTATCTTTGCCGTAGCCTTGAAGGATGCTCAGTTCATGGGCAGCCTGCGCGAGGGTGACATTTTTAATGCTCAAGTGGGTGTAACCCGGATTGGACGGCACCAAGCGGTTCATGCCTTTTATTTCGGCGTAGGCCTGCGTCGGGATGAGGTTCAAGTCACCACCGAAAAACAGCAGATTCTTGATGCCGAGCATGGCTTTGTTGTCCTGGATGAAGCCGATCGTGTCGACAATATTGCCCGGTGCCATGAACGAGGCGTTGGCGTGATAGAACGCGAACCCGAAGGTTGATTCGATGTGGCGAATGATCAACGGCGCGCGTTGTTCCGTATGAGACAGAATGTAATTGTCGGTGACGTTATCGAATTCAGTACTGATGTCGTTTCGCAACAGCACCATCGAGCCGAGCGTGGTGTGTTTTTTCTTGCCACCTTCCTGCGTCAACGTGGCGATCGCCGTGTAGCTGCCGGTCAGGTCGGCAATCAGGCTTTCATTGATGTTTCCGGTTTTGCCTGCTTCGAACAGGGCGATGATGTGGGGCTTTTTTTGCGAGATATAGAAATCCAGAAACTTCTTTTTGTCGGTATAGGCCTGTGAGTGGTTGCTCTTCTGATTGTCGAAATGTTGAGCATTCCAGATCATGATCGAATACATACAAGCCTCCCTGCGTTTGCGCTACATTCAGCCAACCTAGATGCACCGACGCCACCGGTACCACGTCGCGCCATTGTCAAGAACAGTCGCCCTCACGGGCGTGCGGCCGGTCATCTGCTCCTGGTAGCTCCAGTGCTTCTTATTGAAGAAAGTGATCTTGACGCTGAACAGAAGCTGGTCCGCACCAGTCAGGATCGTGAGCAGTTTTTTGCCGCGATCCTTGACCCAGGCTTTACTGTAGTTTTGGTTCTGCTGGGCATTCATCTCATTGATAAAAAGAATCATGGAGGCATACAGCTCGGCGGTTTTTACGAAGTGTTTCGAGAACTTTATTTCTCTCAAATGGCTGAAGTCGTCTACGTTGGCATCGCCTGGATCATCACTTCGATGCTGGGGGAGCGGGCCTTCGAGAATATTCCACGATGACCATGAAATAGCTTCAAAGAGGTCGGACTGTTCCTCGCCGTCGAGCTCATCGGCGGCAACAAGACGACCATTGGCGATTTGCGCAACCACCGCTTTCCATTGCGCATAGGTCTGAGTTTCCAACTGCAAGGTAGGCATCAAGGTGCTCTTGATTACTTTCAGTTTTCTCTTGATCTCCGGGAATCGCCCACCTTTGGCTCGCTGGCTGAAAAGATCCACGCACATGTCCAGCAGATCGTCATCGGCAATGACATACAGCCAGTTCCAGAAATCTCTCAAACTGTTGAAGGGTATCTGGTGATGCCAGGTCAACGGGAATGAACGCTGCGTCATTTCCGGCACCAGATCAATTTTCCGTGAATAGTGCATTGTCAGGTCCGAGTGGACCCATTCCCGATGGCCGTTGCTCGGAAAGCGGGCGGTGATGATCGGTGAACTAGCCATGTCCTGTTTTTCCCCTGTTCGCCTGTTTTTGACGTCACTCTAAAACCCACTCCGCCAGCTTCCCGGTCACTTGGGTCATCAACACATTCTCGACATCCCGCGCACCGGCTGCGCTGCACTTGGCGAGCACTGCTTTGACAATCCCTGCATCAAACTCGAACTGCTTGCCGGTTGCCGCCTTGTAGCGGCCGCGCAGTTTTTCCAGTTTGGCGAGCACAATCCCTTCCAGCGTCGCCTCATCCAGCGGCCGATAGGCAACCACGGTCATCCGTGCCAGAAACGCCGGGCGGAAGGCTTGCAGCAGGACTTTGTGCAGCGCTTCGTTGAAGGCATCCGAGCCCAGTTGCGCAACGGGCGTATCGAGCAAAAGCTCAGCGCCAACGTTGCTGGTGGCGAGCATTACGGTGTTCTTGAAGTCCACCACCAACCCGGTGCCGTCCTCCATCAAGCCTTTGTCGAAGACGTTGTAAAACGCCTCCAGCACATCCGGATGCGCCTTCTCGATTTCATCCAGCAGCACCACCGAATACGGTTTGCGCCGCACTGCTTCGGTCAGCACGCCGCCGCTGCCGTAACCGACATAACCGGGCGGGGCGCCTTTGAGTTGGCTGACGGTGTGGGCTTCCTGATATTCCGAAAGATTGATGCTGATCAGGTTGCGCTCGCCGCCATACAACGCATCGGCCAGCGCATACGCGGTTTCGGTTTTGCCGACGCCAGTAGGGCCGACCAGCAGGAACACGCCGACCGGTTTTTGCGGATCGGTGAGGCCGGCGCGGTAGGCCTGCAAGCGTTGGGCGATGGTATTGAGCGCCGTGCTCTGGCCCATCACCCGTTGGCCCATGCGCGTGCCGAGGGTACGCACGGCGTGGGCTTCGTCGGCGAGCATTTTGCCGACGGGGATGCCGGTCCAGCCGGCGATCACGGCGGCAACGGTTTTCGCGTCGACCTGTTCGGGCACCAAGGGATCGTCCTGGCGGATCGCGTCGAGTCCTGCCTCAAGTCGCAGCAGTTCGCCAGCCAAATGATCGATGCGACTGTCGGTGGCTTCATCGGGTTTGTCGCTGTCGGCGCGTTCGCTCAAGTCGAGCAATTCACGGCGGGTTTCGAGCAGTTCGCGCACGGCCACGCGCTCTTCGCCCCAGCGAGTTTGCAGTTCGCGGATGGCCTGCACATTGGTTTTCGATTCCTCCTCCAGCAGGGTGATGCGCTCACGGTGATCGAGACCGGTGGCTTGTTCGCGGCGCAGGCGTTCGACTTCATCCTTGAGGCTGTTCTGCCGGTGGCGCAGGCTTTCCAGCGGTGGCGGCACGTCGTGCTGGCCAAGGGCGACGCGGGCACACGCGGTGTCGAGGACGCTGATGGCTTTGTCCGGCAACTGGCGACCGGAAATGTAGCGATGCGAGAGTTTCACCGCTTCATGGATCGCCGCATCGAGCACTTGCACGCCGTGGTGCTGTTCAAGTTTGGCGGCAACGCCACGGAGCATTTCCACGGCGGTGATTTCGTCCGGTTCTTCAACCTGCACCAGTTGAAAGCGACGGGCGAGGGCCGGGTCTTTCTCGAAGTATTTTTTGTATTCCATCCACGTGGTGGCGGCGAGGGTGCGCAGTTCGCCTCGGGCCAGTGCCGGTTTCAGCAGGTTGGCCGCGTCACTGCCGCCCTCGGCACCGCCGGCGCCGATCAGCGTGTGGGCTTCGTCGATGAACAGAATGATCGGTTTATCGGCGTTGCGCACTGCGTCGATCACGCCTTTCAAGCGTTGTTCGAATTCGCCTTTGACCCCGGCGCCGGCCTGCAACAGGCCGAGATCGAGCACGCGCAGGCTGACTTCCTGCAGCGACGGCGGCACGTCCCCGGCGGCGATGCGCAGGGCCAGACCTTCGACCACCGCCGTTTTACCCACGCCGGGTGCGCCCACCAGAATCGGGTTGTTCTGTCGCCGCCGCAAAAGAATGTCGATGCACTGGCGAATCTCGCCATCGCGACCGACGATGGGGTCGATGCGCCCGGCGTGGGCATCGGCAGTCAGGTCCTGGGTGTATTGATCCAGCACCGAGTCCTGGCGCGGCGCGGCACTTCCAGAGGACGCTGCGGAACGCGGCCCGACGTGCTCACGCGAGTTCTCAGTCCACTCCAGCCAATTCGCCCGCAACGCTTCCTTGGGAATCCGCAGCAACGACGAGGCACTGTTGAGCAGCAGGCTGCGACGCTCATCGCGGTCAATCAACGCCAATAACAGCAGCCCGGAACGAATGCTCTCGAGTCCCAACACGCTGGCCTGCACCACCGCGTCTTCGAGCAGCCCCAACGTGTGCGAAGACAGCGCCGGTGTGCGTGTACTGCCAGCCTTGAACAGGTCCAGCGCCTTGTTGATCTCTGCGGTCAGCGCATCACGTTCCAACCCGAAGCGCGGCAGCAGAAAGGCGAAGTCGCCGCCCTCGATATCCAGCAACTCCAGCAACAAGTGCTCGATTTCGACAAAGTGATGCCCGCGCTGCAAGCAGCGTTGTGCGGCGCGTTCGAGGGCGCGGCGGTTGTCCGGGTTGAGGCGTCCGATCAGGCTGGCCAGTTCCATGTTCAGGTGATCTCCAGCTGACGAAGACGGGTTTCGATGGTTTGCACCGCCAAGCTGGCCTGACGTTGCAAGCCACCGTTCCAGCTGAGCAGCGCCGGCGCCTGACGGCCGAGTTTCATCGGTCCGGCACCGCGCACCAACAGCACCAGTTTGACGTCCAGGTCCGGGCCGAAATACAGCGCGGCGAGGCTGGCCAGCGCCGGGTGTGTTTCGCCATCGGGCAGAAACCGTGCGGCCTGTGCAGAAGGCAATGGCCCCAGGGTCAAACGAACGCCGGCGTGTTCATCCCAGACCCGCTTGCCCGCGACGGCGCTGCGCCCGAGCTGCAAATTGCGCCCGCCAGGTTTCATCAGGCTGCGACTGGCCGGAGGAATCTCGCGCCAGGCACCTTCATAGGCACTCAACGCGACCGGCACGGCAAACTGCTCGCGTACGATCGCCGCGAACCCGGCCAGTGAACGGCGACCGTCGGCAAACAACGCGGTACTGGCCAGCACCGCACAATCCGGCACGGCCTGGCGTTCCTGCAGCGCTTTGGGCAACAGCCCGGTCAACGCCCGCAGTTGCGCTTGCACCGGTGACGCGCCGGGTGTCACGAAGCCCAGGGCGATGCGGTGTTTGCGCATCACCTTGTAGAGCAGGCTGAGCAGGCGATGCTGGAACAGGTCGAGGAACTCGGCCGGCGCGTGATCTTTCGCCCGTGCCCGCTGTTGCAGCCATTCCTGATAGGCGTAGGGCAGGGGGCCGTCGGGCCCGCCGAGGCCGAAAACCGGCGTATCAATAGTCAGTGGCTCGCCCGGTTCTTCGTGCAGCGCTTCGATCTGGCTGGCGGCGAACATCGGCGTCAACGGGCCACGCAATTTCAGCGCTTCGGCCTGAGGCGAGGTGCCGCTGCCCAGGGACTCGGCTTGCGGTTGTTCACGTTCCAGCAGCAACAGCGCCTGCAACAATTCGAATGCCTGCGGATCGCGGCGCAAGCGTTGGCTTAACGTCAGAGCGACAGGGGCATGCCGGCTTGGGGTTGCCATGCCTTGACCTCCTTGTCGGACTGCATCAAGACCGTGCGCACAAAGCGATTAGCCGTGGCGTACAGCGAAAAGAACTGCGCCAGCACCGCCGAAAACAACACCGCGCTGCTGCCGACAAAATGTTGTGGGTCTAGCTGCAATTGCACTTGCAGGCCATTGCGCCAACCGCGCCAGGCATCGGTGCCGACATGGCCAATCACCCGTTCGCAACTAAGGCTCAGCAAACCTTCAATCTGCCGTAACGCGCTGGCTTCATCGCGCAGGTTGTGCAGATGCAAAATCTCTTTCAACGCATCCAGCGCCTGCGGCCCTTCCACCAGCGACAGATGATTGAGGGTCAGTTGCGACACCAGCCGCCAGCGCGAATCGCCGTCCAGACGTGGCAGGCTTTGCGGGCTCGGTGGATTGCGCAGGCGTGCCCACGCGACCGGGCCGGGGCGCTCGAAACCCAGTGGTGTGCCCGCCGGCAAGCTCTGCGCCAGGTGCCGATTGGTGCACAGCAGTTCGGCGGTCAGGCTGTAATCGGGCAGATCGGTCTGCGGCTCGAAACGGGTGTCGACCACGCTCACCAGCAAGTCGCTGCCGAGCCGGTTCGGCGTCATCCCGCTGACACGCCGCGCGTGCCAGTAGCGCTGCTGATCGCCGCCACTGTGCTGACTGCCGTAATACGCCGGCAGGCGTTGCACGCCGGCGCTGGAACTGGCGCGCATGCCGCGAATGCTGTGGATTTCGACGCTGTTTTCGCGGTGGCTGTCGGCGATCAAGCGGTACTCGCTGCGGGTGCCGTCCGGGCGCAGCGGCTCGGAGGTCCGTGGGAACAGGTTGATGACTGGCGCGCAGCCGAGGGTGATGTCGCTGGCCTGCAAGTGCAGACGATTGCCCGGGGCGCGGTCGAAGACGATGTACAGGTACAGCGTCTGGCTGTCACTGCTCACGCCGCGCATGGGCAGATCGAAAAAGTGAAATTTGTCCGGGAAGGCGAAGTACTCGGCCAGCAGGCGCATGCCCGGGTGCACGCCGTCTTCGTCGGGCAGCAGCGCTTCGTCATCACTGAAACCGACAATCTGTGGCAGACCTTTGAGCGCCATCGGCACGCTGCCGGGTGAGCCTGCCAGCACTTGCACTGCGTGGGCGCCAAGCAAGTCGTAGAGGCAGGCATTGATGACCGGCGAGGCGGCCAGGTGAATGCGCAATTGCTCGATGCCGAGGTCGGCCCATTGGCTTTCCCCCAGGCAACGCAGGCTCAAGCGCAGGGCCGAGCGAGACTGCGCGACACCGGTCAGCGCCTGCGCTTCATCACTGCCCAGCAACAGCGCTTCAGTCACCTCGATCGGCCACAACTGCACGGCGGCCGTGGTGCGAAAGTGGATGCTCTGGCCCTTGTCGGTGGTGACAAACAACGGCGTGTCGCGGGGCAGTGGATAGCCGGCGTCGAGGTTGCCTTTGCTCGGGTCCGGTTCGAACTGAACGATGGCGCAGGACGGCAACGGCCGCATGGCCAGCGGGTAAAGCTGTTCGAGCAGGGCATCGCTGAACTCGGCGTAGTCGTCATCCAGGCGTCGTTGCAGACGCGCCGCCAGCAACGCAAAACCTTCCAGCAAACGCTCGACATGCGGGTCGGGGCATTCGCCGGGTGACAGCTCCAGGCGCCGCGCTACTTTCGGATAACGCTCGGCAAACTGGCTGCCGGCATGCCGCAGCCAGGTCAGTTCGCGTTGGTAATAGTCGAGCAGTTGCGCGTCAATCGAGTCGCTCATGGCGCACCTCCAGCCCTTGGCCGCCGGGCTCGATGACAAACGCCACCGGCCAGTGCTGGTGGCCACTGCGCAACTCGCCGAGCAGGCGAATGCTCATGCGTTGCGGTTGATCGGGCAAAGGATTGACCTGAACATCGCCGAGTTTCAGGCGTGGTTCGAAATGGGTGATGGCTTCACGGATATCGCGCGCCAGGCGCCGACGGTCATCGCTGCGCTGTTGTTGCAAAGCGCTCCAGTCGGCGATGCCGTAGTCGATTACGCTGGGTGGCTGGGTCAGTGTGCGCGGGCCACGCCGGGTGTTGAACAGGCGCCCGAGCTCGGCGTGCACCGAGTCGAGCAAGTCCTGCCGATCAAACGCCCGGGCGCCGTCAGCCTCGCTCGACGCGAGGCGTTCGAACAGTGGGGGAAGCATGCCGGTGCCTGCCATGGCCGCGACGCCGGCTTAGCTGACAAGCTTGTTGGCGGCCATGTCCCAGGTCGATGCGGCCGTACCTTCCTTGGTGCCGTCGTCTTTCTGCGCGGTGAGCTCCCATTTGATCTTGGTGAAGTTCAGCGACAGGGTTTCTACCGGTTTGCCGCCCGTACCGCCACTGACACTGACGTTGGAAATCACCACGTTGGTCAGCGTGTAGACGATGAATGGCAGAAGTTGCCCGCTGCCCTCGGCGGCGTTGCGACCGATGGTGATCTTGGCTTCCGGAATGGGTTTGCCGGCGCAGCAGTATTCGTTGAGGGACGGTGTCGAGGTGTCGACAAACTTGGTCAGGGTGAACTCGCCGACGTGAGGTTTACCGGAAGTCCGTTCCGAGTTGCTGACGTCGTTGGTGACTTGCATCGCCACGTTGTGGCTGTAGGACATGACTTCGATCTTGTCCGCATAACCTTCGAGCAAGCTATCGCCTTTGATATCGCCGCCGAGGTCGAGAATGATTGCATCCATCGCTTGAAACTCCTGAAAGGTGTCGCGCTAGATAAACGAAAGCCCCCGCCGCACTGACGGCGGGGGCGAAGCAGGTCAGGCAGCAACAGGCGGTGGCAAAGTCGCCACCAGGCGGATCGATGCAGTCAGTTCCTCAAGCTGGAAGTGCGGCCGCAAAAACACCGTCGCGCGATAGGCACCGGGCTTGCCGGCGACTTCGGTGACGTCCACGCGCGCTTCACGCAACGGGTACTGCGCCTTGATTTCCTGCGGCGCGTTGTCGTTGATCAGCACGTAGTCGGCGATCCAGTTGTTGAGGTAGGTCTGCACGTTGTCGCTGGTCATGAAGCTGCCGACCTTGTCGCGCATGATCACCTTCAGGTAATGCGCGAACCGCGAGGCGGCGAGCACGTAAGGCAACATCGCCGAGATCCGCGCGTTGGCGTTGGCCTCGTTGGTGTTGTAGACCTTGGATTTGTTGGTGGTCTGGCCGCCGAAGAACACCGCGACGTCACTGTTCTTCTTGTGGCACAGGGCGATGAAACCGAGGTCGTTGAGCTCCTTCTCGCGGCGGTCGGTGATCGCCACTTCGGTCGGGCATTTCAGCGACAGGTCGCCGGAACTGGTGCGGAAGGTATGCGCCGGCAAACCTTCGACCGCGCCACCGCCTTCAGCGCCACGAATCGCCGCGCACCAGCCGTACTTGGCGAACGCTTCGGCGATGCGTTGCGACAGCGCCCACGCGGCATTGCCCCACAGGTATTTGCTGTGGTCGGTGCCGTTGACGTCTTCGACGTAATTGATGCCTTCCACCGGTGAAGTGTCCGGGCCATACGGCAGACGCAGAAGGAAATGCGGCAGCACCAGCGAGACGTAGCGCGAATCTTCGCTCTCGCGAAACGAGCGCCACTTGATCAGCTCCTGGCTCTCGAAGACTTTCGACAGATCACGCGGCACGGCCAGCTCAGTGAAGCTGTTCATGTCGAACAGACGCGGGCTGGCGGCGGCAATGAACGGCGCGTGAGCCGCGGCGGCAACGTTCGACAGTTTTTCCAGCAGGCCAATGTCCTGCGGGTGGCGGCCAAAGGTGTAGTCACCGACCAACAGGCTGAACGGATGGCCACCAAAGGTGCCGTATTCCTCTTCGTAGATCTTTTTGAACAGCGCGCTCTGGTCGAATTCGACGGCTTTTTCCAGGTCGTTCTGCAACTCCTTCTGCGTGACGTTAAGCAGGCGCAGTTTCAGCCGGGTGCTGGTTTCGGTGTTCTGCACCAGCAGGTGCAGACCGCGCCACGAGGCTTCGAGTTTTTGCAGGTCAGGGTGGTGCAAGACCTCGTTGAGCTGGGCGCTGATCAGTTCGTCGATCTGGCTGATGCGGTCGTTGATCATCGCCACGGTGTCCTTGTCGATGGCCATGCCTTCGTCGAGCACCTGGGTGGCGAATTCCGCGAGCATGTCGCGGGCGTAATCCTGCTGACTGTCATCGTGGGCCATGCGGCCGTCGAGAATGATCTGGTCGAGCAGGGAAAGTGTCTCGGTCGTACTGTCGCTGGCTTGTTTCTGAGCAGAAGCGGGCATGGCGAATTCTCCCCTCGATGTAAGTGGACGATCAGGCTTGCGGTTCGGCCGGCGCCTCGGCGTCAGCTGCCGGGGTAGCGGTGTCTGGGCGGGCCGATTTGATTTCCTGCAGGCCTTCGGTGTTGGCGATGACGTCGCGCAACAGCTTGTCCAGGTCATCGTTGCCGTCGAGTTTGGTCAGCAGATCGCGCAGACGCTGGCGGGCCTCGAACAGGCGGCGCAGCGGCGTGACTTGTTCCACAACCTTGACCGGGTCGAAGTCGTCGATGTGTTTGAAATTGAGTTCGATGTTGAGCTTGCTGTCGTCGCCGCTGAGGGTGTTGTTGACCTGCAGCGTGGCGCGCGGGGCGATCGAGGCGAGCACTTCGTTGAAGTTGTCGCGGTCGATTTCGGTAAAGCGCCGCTCAGTCAGTTTTGCCAATGGATCAAGTGGCTTGCCCGATAGATCGGCAAGAATCCCGACCACCAGTGGCAGTTCCTTTTTCTCGATGGCGTTGCCGATTTCGACGTCGTAGGTGATTTGCACTCGGGGCGGGCGCACCCGGTCGAGCTTGTGCTGAGTACTTTCTGCCATGTCGGCGGACTCCGATGCGATGAGCGGGCGCAATGCATCGGGGTGGCCCGTTCATCGCTTTCCCTTGCTGGACCGTAGGTTAGAAAGGGAGGCAGATGACCTGTCGTTCCTTTGACAAACCTTCCTCATTCGGCTGTAGGAACCGAACTACCCAAGACGCTAGAACAGGTCTATAAAAATGCAAGCAAAAACATTTTTGGACAGGTTCGTGAAAAGGAAAATTCATTTTGCGTAGACGACTTTTTCTAACGCTGGTGTTTGCGTCCCTGGCCGGTTGCTCCTTCTTCGGGCCGAAGGTGGATCTCGACAGCCTGACCCTCGACGTCGCTCCGAAAGCCAACGACGACACGCCGATTGCCGTGGACTTCATTGCAGTCGCCGACCCCGATCTGCTCAAGCAATTGTCGGGCATCAGTGCCAGTCAGTGGTTCGCCGGGCGCGAACAGTACCAACGCGACTATCGTCAGTTGATGAGCGTGTGGGGACTGGAGCTGGTGCCGGGCCAATTCATCGACCGCCAACCCTTCCCGTTGGGGGGCAAGAAGGCTGCTGGACTTTTGGTCTTCGCCAGCTATAACACACCCGGAGCACACCGCTTGCGGCTCGACGATCAGAGCGAGGCGTGGCTGAAATTCGACAGCCGCGAGATGAGCCTGGTCAACGCCACCGAACACTGAAACATCACCGCTGCCGCCGGATCGCGGCCTTGTCGAAGGGAGTCGTATGAGTCTGCTACCTGACGCGGTTTGCTGGCACGAAGGCATGCAATTGCTGCCGCAGCATTTTCAGTTGCAAGGACTGCGGGCCGAAGCGCTCGGTGCGCATCTGGCGCAAGCGTGCAACCCGTGGTTCTGGGGCGTGAGCCAGATGGAATTCGATCCTTCGGCGCTGAGCGCTGGCGTGGTACGCGTCTTGTCGCTGCAAGGGACGATGCCCGATGGTCTGCCGGTGGATTTGCAGGCCGGGATCGGCCCGGCACTGGAGCTGGATGTCAGTGCGGCCATCGATGCCACCGACGATGCCACTGTCACCGTGTACCTGGCGATCAGCCCGATGTGGCGTGCCGGTCAGTTGCTGCCGCTCAAGGGCCGCTTGCAGTCGGTGGTGGGCGACGCGCTGCCGGATCTCACCAGCGGTGAATTTCCTGAATCGATCACCGTGTGGCGACCTAATCCACGTCTGTGCACGCAACTGAACAAAGCCGATTCGATCTGCCTGCCGCTGCTGAAAATCCGCAAGGAGGGCGGCGGCTTCCTGGCACTGTCCTACACGGCCCCGACGCCGATCCTGTTGCCGGAGTCGGCGCTCGGTCGACGCATCGCCGGTCTCTGCGCGCGGTCGCGGGAGAAGTGTCTGTTTCTCGGTGGTCGTTTGCGTCAGGCGCAGCAGGCCGGCAATCAGGACGATGCGCTGGAAATCCGTCGCCAGTTGACGGCGTTGTGGGCGCGTCTGCCGGAAGTCGAAGGCGCGCTGAACAGCCGCATTGCTCATCCGCCAACCCTCTATGTGCAATTGCTCGGTCTGGCCGGCGCATGGTCGGCGCTCGATCCGCTGGCCGGCGTGCCGGCGTTTGCGCCGCTGGATTTTCTCGAATTGCAGCGCGGTTTTGACGCGGTGCTGCAATGGCTGGAAACCACCCTCGAACTGATCCGTGCCGGCTACCGCAGCCTGCCGTTCGAGCGGGGTGAGCACAGCTATTCCATTCAACTGCCGGACGAGCAGCCGAGTCAGCGTCTGGTGATCGGTCTGCGCATGCCCAACGGGGCCAGCGAACAAGCGGCCCTTGACTGGTTGCGTGGCGCGATCATCGCCTCGGCACCGCACATTGCGCTGCTCAGCCGCCAGCGCATGAGCGGTTTGTCGCACCAGGTCATGAGCCGCAGCGAACAGGTGGCCTACAGCGTTGGCGAGGACACGCGGCTGTTTGTGATCACCGCCGAAGGTACGTGGTTCGACGCGCAACTGCCGCTGGTAATCGCCGCGCCCGCGACGAAACTGACCAGCAGCCCGTGGCAAGTGGTGCTGTTTATCGCCCAGAACACTGAAAGTGCCTGACCACACAAGGAACGCCGTATGTCGCAAGGAAGTGCCGCAAGCCTTGGGTTGCAGGACGCACCGTTGAGCAGCGCGTTCCGCCAGACGTGGCAGCAATGGCAACAGGACTGGGTGCAATTGCCCAAGGACAGCGAGGACGAAGCGGCGCTGGTCGACACCGTGGTCGAGCTGTCTACCCAAGCGTCGCAGCGATTGTGGCGCACCGCTTATGCGCGGGTCGGCGATTCGGCGACCGAACAGGTCAAGGCACTGGTTTATGCGTTCGTCGCGCTGGTCGACGAAACCCTGCTCTTCACGCCATGGCCCGGGCAGTCGGCGTGGCAGGACAAACCTTTGGAGTCGCGTCTGTACTCCAGTCGTCAGGCCGGCGAACACGTGCCTGCGGCGATTCAAACCTTGCTCGATGAACAACAACCGACCAGCCGCGATCTGGCCAACGTGTATCTGCAGTGCCTGATCCTCGGTTTCCATGGGCGTTTGCGCGGAGAACACAGTCAGGCGCAATTGGAGAAATGGCGGCTGGCGCTGTACACCTTTGCCTGGCAGGACGAGGCCAGTTATGCCGATGTCAGTCAGCGCCTGGTGCAGCCGTCGCTGACCACGCCATTGCAGCTGCCGGTGCGCACGGCGCTGCCGGATGGCTTTCGACTGGCATTGGGGATTCTGGCGATGGTGCTGTTGCTGACCGGGCTTGGCCAGTTCCTCTGGCGTGACATTCGTTCGGAGCTGGACCCGGTGCTGCAGATCATCGACTCGGTGGCGCCGGCGGAGCAAGACTCATGAGCACCCTGACAATGGTTGCGTGGGTTGTCGCGCTGCTGCTGGTGGTGGTGATCATCGCCGTGGCGGTGTGGTGGTTGCGGACCCAGAGTGGCGCAGCGATCCGCAGTTTCTACGCAGCCGTACGGCAAATGGAGCAGGAGCAGGGCAGTCATGACCGCTATCAGATGCCATGGCTGCTGATGCTCGGCGACGAAACCCAGGGCACGCAACTGGTCAGTGAATGGCGTCTGCAACCGACCGACAAACCCGCCTGGTTCGGTCGCTGGTGGTCAGATCCCGAAGGGGCCGTGCTGGTCGTGCCGCAGGCGCTGTTTCTGCCCGACGACGGTATGCATTTGCAACGTGGCGGCTGGTGGCGATTACTCGGTCTGATCCTGCGAATGCGCAGCAAGCGGCCGCTGGACGGGGTGGTCTGGCTGGTGCCGGTCAGTCGCCTGAACAATCTGGAACAGGCCGCCAGCCTCGGACTGGCCGCGCGCCGACGCTTCATCGATCTGCTGCAACGGTTTGGCCTGAGTGTGCCGGTGTACGTGATCATCACCGGACTTGAAGAGCTGCCAGGGTTTCAGGAACTGATCAGTGCGCTGCCCGAAGAGGCCCGCGAACGTACCCTTGGCTGGTCGTCGCCTTATTCGCGCGATGCGGTATGGCAAGGGCAATGGAGCGATCAGGCGCTCGATCGCCTCCATCGCGCCGTGGCGGAAGCGATCATCGAAATCGGCACGCTGTCCGGCCAGTTGAGCGCCGATCTGTACGCCTTGCCGGAGCGTCTGGAAACCTTGCGACGTGGTTTGCAGAGTGTTCTGGAACCGGTGTTTCAAGGCAATGCTCAGGGTGAAGCACCGTGTTTTCGCGGTGTCTATTTCAGCGCCAGTCAGGCCTCGGAGGATGCCAAGGATGGATTCTCCGCCGACGACAGCGGCTTGCAGCAAAGTGTATTCGTGCGCCAGTTGTGGCGTCAGCGCCTGGTCGGTGAGCGCGGGTTGGCGCAAGGCGTGCCGCGCCTGCTGCGTTTGCGTCAGCGCTGGCAGCGGCTGGCGGCCGGCGTGGCGCTGGTGATCGGGGTTGTCTGGGCCGTGGCGATGCTTTGGGTCTGGCACGTGTCGGTCAAGGACGCCCACGAACTGGCGCGGCAGATGCAAGGTGCGCAAAAGGGCTACGTGGCGATCAGCGACGAGGCGCAGCGGGTCGACTCGACCCGACGCAACGTGCAGACCTTCTGGCGCGTGCTGGAACGTGCGCCGCACTGGAACTATGTGTCTCTGGTGTTTCCGACGTCGTGGTTTTCCTCGCTGGACAATCAGCTCGAGCAGCAAGTGTTGCAGTCCACCCAGCGCCACATCATGGTGCCGCTGCATGACCTGTTGAGCGCGCAACTGGCGCAGATCAAGGCGATCCGCAGCACCGATCGGCGCAGTAGTGTCGAAAGCGACGACCCGGCGCAGTGGCAGAACTATCTGAAGGCGAACGATCTGGTGGATCGGGCCTTGCGCCTGGAACAGCAGAACCAGTTGTTCAATCAAGTGCAGAACAACCCGCGCGCGCCGCTGGACGACCTGGTGCAACTGAGCAACAACGCGCTGTCGCTGAACCTCAATACGGGCACCTTGCCCTATGCGGCGTTCTACAATCGGCTGCTCGTGGCCGGGGAAGACGGCAGCTTGCAGGCGCTGGATCTGAGCGTCGACCGGCCGCAGATCGTCAGCAATTTTTCCGGGTTGATGCAGCGCTGGCTGGATCAGTATTTTCTCGCCGACAATTTTGTCAGCAAGGCGGGCTACCTCAAATTGCATCTGGATCAACTGCAAGCCGGCAGTGGCAACAGCCTGCGAGAGCTTGAAGACCTGACCGCGCTGGTCGACGATCTGCAAGCGGCGATCGCCTTGACCAATTCGACGTGGAGCCGCGGCAAGGGCCAGGAACTGGTCCCAGGTTATCGCGACTTCCTCACCAAGGTCGGCAAGAGCACGTTGCTCGGCACGCAGGTCGAGCAAGACCTCGACACGCAAGCGACACGCCTGCAGCAAAGTTTCCGCGATCAATGGATCGCCCAGATCGGTTCGCGGGACAACCTGCTGGTGCAGCAAGTCAGCGGGCAGCTGGCCTTGCAGGAACAAGTGATCAAGCTGGATAACGCGATACAGGCGCTGTTCAAGCGAGAGTTCGTTTCGGTTGCCCTGCGCGACAGCGAAGACAACGTCAACCTGCAAGGCCAGACTGTAGACGGCGATGACCTCAATGAGTCGCTGAAGTATTTTGCCGACTACAGCAGCTACATCGCTGAAGAGCTGCCGCGCATTCCGCCGGACTATCGAATTGCCCTGCTCAAAACCGCCGAGCGCGCCGCCGCTCAGGCGATGTGGTTAAGCCTCAAGGATCACAACGACCAGGCGCATCCTTACGCCGTGTTCAACGTGCAGGCCGAGCAAGCCATGGCCCTGCAGAAAGCCTTTGTCGAGGTGCACCGCGCGGATCTCTCCACGCGCCTGCAAGCGGCTCTCAATCGCCGCGCGATGGCGCAGATTACCGGTGGTATCGAGGAAATCACCGCACAACCGCTGTTCGGCGGTCGTGCCGAAATCAGCCAGTGGGACGGTTCGAAAAACCTCGGTCTGGAACTGTTCGGCGCCAGCGATGTGCAGGATCTGAAACTGAGCCTCAAGCAGCAGTTCAACACCATGCTCGGCATCACTGAGCGGCGCACGTCTTCGTTGCAGTGGTTGACGACGCAGCAAGCCAATCTCTCGGCACTGGATTACGAACGCGTGACGCAATTCAGCGCACTTAACGACGAACTACGTAAATACAAGGAAGCCAATCCGGCCAGCTCGCCGGCGCAGATCGAGCAGCTGGTGAGCCGTGATTTCATCGAAATGGACGTCAATTCCTGCCTGCAAATGTTGCAGACCGCCAATGTTGCCGGTGGGCGCGGCACGTTGGCGATGCGCGCGATAGAGCTGCAACAGGAAGCCATGCAGCGTTGCCAGCAGCTGCAAGTGCAACAGGCGGCGGCCGCGTGGAATGAGCTGGCGAACTACTTCAATCAATACCTGGCTGACCGCTTTCCCTTCGCCAACGGCGTGCAGATGCCGGATGCCGACCCGGCGCGGGTTCAGTATCTGCTGGAGCTGATCGACAAGCGGCTGCCGGTCGCACAGGCCGGACTGGCCACGAATCAGACGCCGGAACGTGTAGCCGCAGAAGACTTTCTCAATCGTTTGAAGCAGGCCAGCGTCTGGCTGACGCCGCTGTTCGTGCGGGACAAAAGCGGCATCCTCGGCGTCGAGCTGGACGTGCGCTGGCGCACCGATCGCGACAATGAACAGGGTGCCGACCAGGTGATTGCCTGGGGTTTGCTGGCGGGCAATCAGCAGATCAACTATCCGGTCCCGACCGAGCAGCCGAGCCTGCGCTGGATGGTCGGGCAACCCATCCGCCTGACCCTGCGCTGGGCACGCAACGGCAAGGAGCGCCCGGTCAACGATCCGCAGCAGCCGAATCTGGTGGTGCGCGATCTGGAGGCGGGTTGGGAGTATGGCGGACCATGGTCGTTGCTGCGGATGATGCGCGCGCACTTTTCGGTGCAGCGGCAGCCGAGCATGGATTACACCGACTTCCCGCTGACCCTGCGCCTGCCAGTGACCGCCTCGACCGACAGCGTCACCAGCGAGTTCACCCGCATGTTCGTGCGCTTGTCATTGATGAGCCAAGGTTCGAAATTACCGCTGTCGATTGCTCCGTTGCCCACCCGTGCGCCGCGTTCGCCGTTTCAGCTGACCGGCAGCACCGCCGCCCTCGAATCGCAGAAGGAGGACCTGTGAACCTGCCATCGACCGCTGTGCCGGATCTGATTGATCAATTGCTCGCGCCGATCAGCGCGCAGGCGCCCTGCGGCGTCGATTTGCGCTATGAGCGTGAGTTCGATCAATTGCGCGACTTGCGCCGCGAGGACGATGCCAGCCTGCCGACCGGCGTCTGGCAGTCAACACTGAAGCGGGCGAACTGGCCGGAAGTCGAGAAGCTCTCCACTGCGTTATTGCTCGAACGCAGCAAGGACTTGATGCTCAGCGCGTGGCTTGGCGAAGCCTGGCTGCACCTGCAAGCGCTGGACGGTTTGCCCGGCAGCCTGGCGCTGATCGCCGGTTTGTGTGAACGCTTTCCCGAGCACCTGCATCCGCAAGCCGAGGAGGGCGATCAGTCGTGGCGCGTGATTCCGCTGGAATGGCTGGTGCGCCGCTATAGCGAAATACTGCTCACACGGGTGCCGCTGTTCGGCACTCGCAACAGTGATTTCGAGGTTTATACGCTTGAAGTCTGGCGGCGTTTAAAGATTCAGCAGGTGCAGGCCAACGACAGCAAGAATGCCAAGAGCTCGGCGGAAACCGCGCGCAACGAACAGAAAAAACTCAGCGACCAGATCCGCGCCACGCCGCTGGCGTTCTGGCTGCGCACCCAGGGCAATCTGCTGCTGAGCCTGCAACATCTGCAGCGGCTCGACAGCTGGAGCAATACTTATCTAGGTGATCAGGGCCCGGGATTGCGTCCCTTGCAGGACATTATTCAAGCGCTGCTGACGTTGGTTCAGGAGTTTATCGCCATGCACCCACAACAACCGGCGTCGCCGGCACCGGTGGTCGAAGCCTCCGTCGCCTTGCCGCAAGCAGAAGAACCCGCGGCGGTTGCCCAGGTATTTCGCGAACCGGCCAGTCGCGAAGAGGCTTACCGACAATTGCTGTTGATTGCCCAATACCTTGCCCGCACCGAACCTCACAGCCCTGTACCCTACCTGATCCGCCGGGGTGTCGAGTGGGGCAACAAACCGCTGAGGGAGTTGCTCGGTGAGTTGATCAGCGCCGACGCGGAATCGCGGCGCCTGTGGACGTTGCTCGGGGTGCTTTAGTGCACGCGTTGATTGTTGAGTTTTGGCGGCAGCGCGATGGGCGTCAGCACCGGCACGCCGGAGAAGAACGCCACGAGGTTTTTGCCCACCAGTTCCACCGTACCTTGCGTTGCTTCCGGTGACAGCCCCGCGACGTGGGGTGTCAGCAGCACGTTGCTCAGGGTTTTCAGTGCATCCGGCACTTGCGGCTCGTGGTCGAACACATCGAGTGCGGCACCGGCAATCCGGCGTTGTTCAAGGGCCGTGATCAGATCCGCCGTAGCGATGACGCTGGCGCGGGCAATGTTGACGATGAAGCCTTTTGGCCCGAGCGCATCGAGTACCGGGCGGGTGACCAGATGCTGTGTGCCGATGCCACCGGGCGTGGCGACAATCAAAAAGTCCGAGGCCCGCGCCAGTTCGGTCGGCGTCGAGCAGAACGCGTAGGGCACATCGCTGCGCACCTGGCGGCTGTGATAGCTGATTTCCATGTCGAAGCCGAGGTTCGCGCGTTTGGCGATCGCCATTCCCACTGCGCCCAGCCCGAGAACCCCCAGGCGTTTGCCAGCCAGCGACGGGCGCATGATCTTCGGCCATTCACCCCGGCGCACTGCGGCGTCGCAACGCGGAATATCGCGCACCAGTGCCAACAACATTGCCATCGCATGGTCGGCCACCGACGAGGCGTTGACCCCGGCGCCGTTGGTGACGGTAATGCCACGGTTGCTGGCGGCTTGCAGGTCGACCTGTTCGTAACCGGCGCCGATGACCGTAATGATCTTTAACGCGGGCAGGGCGGCGATCTCATCGGCAGTCAGGCCCAGCGGGCCACGGGTCAGCACCGCGTCGATGCGGCTGCCTTGGGTGGCAATGGCTTGCGCACGTTCGGCGGGCGTGGGGGCAAGGATCAGGTGGAAACCCTGATGTTCGAGAATCGGCAAGTAGTCGTTGATGGTTTCAACCAGTACCAGAACGGTTGCGGGCATTGCGCGGCTCCTGTGAACGTCGGCGGGTTGGTCGCGAAAGTCGTTTCAGAGTGCTGAATCCGCAGCGACTTGGCAATCGTTGTCATTCGCGCAGTGGTGCTTTGATTCTGGACGGCTTCGGGCAAGAAGCAAGGGCAGGCAGCACACCGGTGATCCGGTGTGCTGTCGGCATCACTGGGCCGCTTGCGCTTTGGCTTGTTCAGCCAGGGCAATCGGCTTGAAATCGTAGGTCGGATAGAACTCGGTGCGGTAACTGCCCCATGCGGTGTTCTCCAGCGCAAGGTTCACTTCCGCCAGACGCGAGACAGGAAAGCGCACGGTAACGACTTGGCCGATACCCATCATGATGCTCCAGCTCACCACCTCGACTCCGGCCGGGGGGAAGGTTTTGTAGAAGCCTTGTTGCGCGAGCTGGGCCTTGAGTTCACTTAACGGTCGGGTTTGATCATGTTTCAGAAAGACGGTCAGCATCATCGCGTTGTCGGCGGTGGCGACGGCATTTTTTGCGGGCTGGATGGCAGCTTGTGCGCTGACCCCGGCGCAATAGACAGAAGAAATCAGTAACGTCGACATCAGCAGGGTTTTAATTGACTTTTGCATAGCGAACTCCTGGTTTTATTGTTTGATGGCGGACTTGGTTTCTATCGTTCCGGTATAGGGCGCGTGAACGACATGAATGCGCACAAGAGGATTATTGTCGACCATGTCGCGGGGGACTTCCCGGGAATAAGTGAACTCACGTTTGTTCAGTGTTTCCAAACGCCTGACCCATGTTTTGGTCGGGCCGATATCCGGTACAAGAATGTGCTGTTGCTGATCGCCGGTGACAAAGAAATACCCGCCAACGCCATTGTTGTATTTTGATTCGCCTGTGTCGGTGTAAAAGAACTCGTATCGATTACGCTCGGGATCCCACGTCGATATACCAACGACGCCGGGGTACTTCGCTTTGACGTCGGTTTCAGGGGCGCCGTCGATATAGACCTTGGTGGTCAGCCATCGCGGCGAAGAAGCCAGCTCGCGGACATCGGCGTTGGCGCTGGCGAGCGGGGCAAGCAGTGCGGCCAACAACAGGCCGCTCATCATGTTCTTTTGCATGCTGTGTCCTCTTGATCACACTTGAATTATTAGTCTTCGAATTCGGGGCGATAAAAATATAGACCTGCCATGGAATATTGTTCAATGGCTGGGTAGTTGTTTGTAACAAATGGCTGATATTCGGTTTTGAGTAATATTTTGTTGTGGGTTTTTTTGCTGTTTATGTTGTAGGAATATTCTGAAAAATTGGTTTTCGATTTGCTTGTTTGTTGGCGTTGTCTGTAGTTAAAGTCGCTGGCTCTCTTAATTAATTACACGATGCTGCAGGACAGAGGATGCCGTAACAAATGTCTGGTTGACGCAACCGCAGCAAGTGAAGTTGCGTCTATTTCGCCCGCTCCCTTAGAACCGCACTTCAGCGCTGTCGATTAATCGTGCGAAGGCGGCACCGAGGGTTGCGTTGTGATGGTTGATGATCACTTCGGCCGATAGCGCAGCAGTGTCCATGCAGGTGTGGGCGTCGCTGACCAGCAGTGGTCTAAAACCCAGATCGGCAGCGCTGCGGCAGGTGCTGTCGATGCAGAACTGGCTTTTCATGCCGACCACATAGAGGTCTTCTACCTGTGCGGCTTTAAGTTGCTGCGCGAGGTCAGTGCCATGGAAAGCATTCGGGCGGAATTTGTCGAAGAGGGTGTCTATCTCGGCGTCCAGTTCAAGCGCTGGCAGCAATTGCCAGAATGGACTGCCAGCGGCAATCGGTGAGCCGTCCGGGCCTGTGTGGCGCACGGCGAAGATCGGCACTTGATTCACGCGTGCCTGAGCGACCAGACGCTGGATGTTGGCCAGAACCCGTTCGCCTTGGTAGGGTTTTTCCGGGCCGTGGAACAGGCCAACCTGCATATCGATGATCAACAGTGCTGCGGGCATGGTGCTTCTCCTTGGGTGCTGCAGATGCCGCACGGACGGGAGAAACAACAAGGCCCCGTCCATTGCTGGCGGGGCCTCGGGTCTGCTGCGCTGGGTTACCTCACGCACAAACTCCGCGATCCGCCGGTGGCGGTCGTGGTGGTGCGGGTGAGTTGCAGCGCGCGAATGTTCATGGGGCCGATCATGCTGGCACCGATGCCGGGCTGTCAATCACCCGCTCAAGTGACGTATTGCGCAATGCCGTTACCGAATGACCAGTTCTCTTTTTTCACCTCCACCAGATTGATGAAGACGTCTTCCAGGCGCACCGCCAGTTGGCTGTGCAGGCTTTCGGCGATGGTTTTGAACAGCAATTGTTTTTTTTCTACCGAGCGCCCTTCGCTGATGGTGATCTGAATGAACACCACGCCGTCGCTGCGCTGGATCCCCAGATACTGCGGGTCGTAGACGAAGTGCTGGCTGTCGTGCTCGGTGAGGATCTGGAAGTTGTCGTACTCCGGCACATCGATACAACTGCACAGGGCGGAATAGATCTGCTCACCGATGCGTTTGGCGAAAGTGGGGTCGGGGTTTTGTTTGATGTCGATGCGAACGAGGGGCATGGGCAGAGACTCCGGGGGGAGGGGACTCATTCACGCTAGAACATATCAACCAAATTGAAAGTGTGGGGTGATGACCTCGCTACTGTTGTTGTATGAGGCTACCTACGAAACTCGCGGATTTTACCTACGCATTTGGCAGAGCCATCTGCTATCGGGCAGACGGTTAACGCGAAATCATGGGGCAGCAATGGGAGGTGGTCCAGGATGGAAAAGCTTCCCGAGCGTTAACTGTCAGCAGCCAAGGAAGGTTCATGCATCTTGATGACCACGAAAATGTGGAGATCGAAAGGCTACAAACGGAAACCCAAAAGCTCGGCGCGGAGAGGCGCAAGCTCTTGGCGGAGGAAGCAAAACTGAAACTTGAGACTTTTTTGTATCCCCTTGTGGTGGGGGCTGGGGCATTAACTGCAATTGCCACCGCCGTAGGGCTTTATTTGAAGCTGTAAGAGAGCGCAGCAGGTTGCCGTTGCGCATACGTGTTGACTCAGACCACCAAAAAAAGGGAGGGGAGCAGTATGAGCACAGAGGAAAGCAGAGCCAGGATAGACCGACTGTATCAAGAGGAGTTTGAGTTCAGAGAAGCCATGAAGCCCTTTCGCAAGGCCGAAAGGCGTGAAACGGTTTTGCTATTTAGCCTTGGAATGCTGATGGGCGCGGTGGGGATCGCTTTCGTGATGGTGTTGGTCCGAACCATCTGAATACCTTTGCATGTGCCTATTAACGACAGCAAGAATACCTATGTACGACAGATAATTGCCCAAAAACGACACCCCGCTGATCTGCCCCGCATAACCATTCCTCAGCTAAGTCTTTGCTTCTGCTCATTTATCACGGAGAATCGCGCCCCTGTTTCGGCCGGAGCATGTCTGTCGGTTTTTTCCGACGCGTCCTGACCGAGTGGCAAGTGACCCGAAAGCGGAGATCCGACCGGATGAATGATCAGGCCAATAGCGTCGAAGAGCGCTTTGATGCAGCAGCACCCGCTGAACTTTCGAGCTGGAATCGCCAGGACACCACCTGGATGTTGGGACTGTTTGGGACGGCCATCGGCGCCGGTACCCTGTTTTTGCCGATCAACGCAGGTCTGGGGGGCTTCTGGCCGCTGGTGATCCTCGCGCTGTTGGCGTTCCCGATGACGTTCTACGCGCACCGTGGCCTGACCCGCTTTGTGCTTTCCGGTCGTGAAGGCGCCGACATCACTGAAGTGGTCGAGCAGCATTTCGGCATCAAGGCCGGTGCGCTGATCACCTTGCTGTACTTCTTCGCGATCTTCCCGATCCTGCTGATCTACAGTGTTGGCCTGACCAACACGGTCGCCAGTTTCCTCGAGCACCAACTGCACATCACGCCGCCACCGCGTGCGCTGCTGTCGTTCGTGCTGATCCTCGGTCTGCTGGCCGTGGTGCGTTGCGGTGAGCAGGCGATCGTCAAGGCGATGAGCCTGATGGTGTACCCGTTTATCGTCGCGTTGCTGTTCCTCGCCGTTTACCTGATTCCGCACTGGAACGGCGGCATTCTCGCCACCGCTTCGCACGTGCCGGCACCGTCCGCGTTGCTGCACACACTTTGGCTGGCAATTCCGGTAATGGTGTTCTCGTTCAACCACTCGCCGATCATCTCGGCGTTTGCGGTCGATCAGAAGCGCCGCTACGGCGTCCACGCTGAAGAGCGCAGCTCGCAGATCCTGTCCCGCGCGCACCTGCTGATGGTGGCGATGGTGCTGTTCTTCGTGTTCAGCTGCGTGCTGACCCTGACGCCGGAACAACTGGCCGAGGCCAAGGCGCAAAACCTGTCGATCCTGTCGTACCTGGCCAACCACTTCAGCAATCCGACCATCGCCTTCGCGGCGCCGTTGATTGCGTTTGTGGCGATCTCCAAGTCTTTCCTCGGTCACTACATCGGTGCCAGTGAAGGTCTCAAAGGTCTGATCATCAAAAGCGGCAAACGTCCAGGCGCCAAGGCGCTGGACCGTATTGTGGCGGCGTTCATGCTGGTGGTGTGCTGGATCGTGGCGACCTTGAACCCGAGCATTCTGGGCATGATCGAAACGATCGGCGGCCCGGTGATCGCAGCGATTCTGTTCCTGATGCCGATGTATGCCATTCGTAAGGTGCCAGCAATGGCGCGTTATCGTGGTCAGGCTTCCAATGTGTTTGTCACCGCAGTAGGTCTGGTGGCGATTTCGGCGCTGATTTATTCGCTGACCGCATAAGCCAAAACCCAGGTTACTCAGCTACAGTGGCCGCTGTGCGTGACGCGCACAGCGGCTTTTTTTCGTCTGGAGACAGTGGATTGTCGAACGCCCCGCAACCTGTTGTTCCACCCAATCGCTGGCAGGATGTGCTGGCGGGTTTGTCGATTGCCGGGTTGCTGCTGCCTGAAGCCGTCGCGTATTCGACTATCGCCGCGCTGGCACCTCAGGCCGGGGTGATTGCTTTGTTCGCCGGGTTACTCTGTTATGGGTTGTTCGGCTCCAGTCGCTTTGCGATTGTCTCGGCGACGTCCTCCTCGGCCGCAGTGCTGGCGGCGGCGACGGCAACGCTGGCCAATGGTGACCCGCAATTGCGCTCCACGTTGGCGGTCGGTTTGGTGTTGGTCACGGGCGTGTTGTTTTTGCTGGCCGGGGCCTTTCGTCTGGGCAGTGTCACGTCCTTCATCGCCAAACCGGTTTTGCGTGGATTCGCCTTCGGTCTGGCGCTGACCATCATTCTCAAGCAGGTCGCCAGTGTGGTCGGCGTGCATCTGACCGACGCCAATCTGGTGCGCTTCGCCCCGCAACTGCTTGAACAACTGCCGCAATGGAACTGGCCGGCTGCGGCTGTCGCGGCCGTCGCACTGCTGTTGCTCGGAGTCTCCTCGCGATTCCCGCGAGTGCCTGGCGGTTTGCTGGTGGTGGTGATCGGCATCGCCGCCGGGCAATGGCTGAACCTGCCAGCGTACGGCGTGAAGATGATCGGCATCATCGACCTCAGCCTCGACGTCCCCAACCTGCCGACGCTGCCGTTCGCCGACTGGCTACGGCTGGGGGAGGTGGGGTTTGCGCTGGTGATGATTCTGTATGCGGAGTCTTACGGGTCGATCAGTTCCTATGCGCTCAAGCATGGCGACCGCGTCACCTCAAACCGTGATCTGTTGGCGCTGGGAGCGTCGAACCTGCTCTCCGGGTTGTTTCATGGCATGCCGGCAGGGGCTGGGTACTCGGCGACCTCGGCGAATGAAGCCGCAGGGGCGACGTCTCGCTGGGCCGGCGGGGTCGCCGCGTTGGTGGTGTTGATCATCGTGTTGACGGTGTTGCCGTGGATTGCCCTGACGCCCGAGCCGGTTCTCGCCGCGATTGTCATGCATGCGTTGGGTCGCGGTTTGAGTTTGCAGCCGCTGGGCCGCTACTTCATCTGGCGCCGGGATCGCGTGCTGGTGATCTGTGCGGTCTCGGCCGTTTTGATGTTGGGCGTGCTGGACGGCTTGCTGGTCTCGGTGGCGATCAGTGTGCTGTTGATGCTCAAGCAGATGTCGGCCGCGGACGTTCAAGTGTTGGGGCGGATCGACGGCGGGCATGATTTTGTCGATGTGCAGCGCCATCCCGTTGCGCAGACGGAACCCGGGGTGCTGATCATTCGACCGAGCGAGGCGTTGTTTTTTGCCAATGTTGAACGAATTCTGGGGGCGGCGTTACGGCTGATCCGCCATGCAGAGGTGCCGGTGCACACGGTGATTCTGAGTCTTGAAGAGACGCCGGATCTTGATGGCACCAGCATTGAGGCGATGCAGGAGTTTTTCTTGCGGGTGCATCAGGAAGGCAAGCGATTGATTCTGGCGCGGCTCAAGCATGAAGCGTTGACGGTGTTGGACGCTTTGCCTGAAGTACTGGCCAACGGTGTGATTCTCAGCGGTTTGAGCGTCGATGGTGCCGTGCAGAGAGCCCTCATACTAAACCCCAAGGCATAAAAAAACGCCGCTCATCTTACGATGGGCGGCGTTTTTCATTGCGTTGCAACGTTAGGCTTGAACGACCGGGATGTTGGCGTTCGCAGCAGCTTCACGGAACTCGGCGATCTGGTCGAAGGACAGGTAGCGGTAGATATCGGCCGCCATGCTGTCGATCTTGCCAGCGTATTCCATGTACTCCTCGACGGTCGGCAGGCGACCCAGGATCGAAGCCACGGACGCCAGCTCGGCCGAAGCGAGGTAGACGTTCGCGCCGTCGCCCAGACGGTTCGGGAAGTTACGGGTCGAAGTCGACACAACAGTCGCGTTCGGCTCTACACGTGCCTGGTTACCCATGCACAGCGAGCAGCCTGGCATTTCCATGCGCGCGCCAGCCTTGCCGTAGATGCCGTAGTAGCCTTCTTCGGTCAGTTGGTGAGCGTCCATTTTGGTCGGTGGCGACAGCCACAGACGGGTTGGCAGTTGACCCTTGACCTGAACCAGCATTTTACCGGCAGCGCGGAAGTGACCGATGTTGGTCATGCACGAACCGATGAACACTTCGTCGATCTTCTCGCCAGCAACGCTGGACAATAGACGGGCGTCGTCCGGATCGTTCGGTGCGCACAGTACAGGCTCGCTGATGTCGGCCAGATCGATTTCGATGACTTCGGCGTATTCGGCGTCGGCATCGGCTTCCATCAGTTCCGGGTTGGCAACCCAGGCTTCCATCGCTTGAGCACGACGTTCCAGAGTACGCGCATCGCCGTAGCCTTCGCCGATCATCCAGCGCAGCAGGGTGATGTTGGAGTTCAGGTACTCGGTGATCGATTCTTTCGACAGCTTGATGGTGCAACCGGCAGCCGAACGTTCGGCCGAGGCGTCGGACAATTCGAACGCCTGCTCCAGGGTCAGACCTTCCAGACCTTCGATTTCCAGGATGCGGCCGGAGAAGGCGTTTTTCTTGCCCTTCTTCTCGACGGTCAGCAGACCGTTCTGGATAGCGAAGTACGGAATCGCATGAACCAGGTCACGCAGGGTGATGCCAGGTTTCATTTTGCCTTTGAAGCGCACCAGGATCGATTCCGGCATGTCCAACGGCATAACGCCGGTGGCCGCAGCAAACGCAACCAGACCGGAACCGGCCGGGAACGAAATGCCCATCGGGAAACGGGTGTGCGAGTCACCACCGGTACCGACGGTGTCTGGCAGCAGCATGCGGTTCAGCCACGAGTGGATGATGCCGTCGCCCGGACGCAGGGAAACGCCGCCGCGGGTCATGATGAAGTCAGGCAGGGTGTACTGGCGGTGTTCGGCATCGGTGCAGCCCACGGGCGGCGGGCCGGGGCGGGGTTCCTGTGCGGGCATCTGCTCGGCGATGTGGTC
>NZ_JBITSX010000048.1:0-15238 GCF_044541255.1 Pseudomonas sp. NPDC085632
TGCCTGGCGCGAATCACGTTTAAGTGGACGCAATCCCGTCCGGTCCTGCTGCGGTTCCGAAGGCACGTCTGGAGCGCTCGCGCGGGCTGCAAAGCTGCGCTGTAGCGGGTCAAGAGGCCTGTTACGGTTCCGGGCGTCCGGGCGTGAGCCTGGCGGGAACGCCGGAGTATAACAGAGCAATCACTGCGCGCCGCTTTCCTGCTGCTCAACGGTTTTGCCGCTGGCGGTGGCTGAATCCATCGAGGGGTTGCTGGCGGGCGCGGCGCCATAGCGGGCGCTCAACTCTGCATACGCCGGTTCACGCTTGAATCGCTTGAGCTCGGCACCGAAACGCTGCACCAGCAAATCCATGCCGGCATTGCGTCGAACCGCCAGAAACTGGCTCTGGCGGCTAATGACCGTGGGGTTTTCAGTGATCTGATCGCGAATGTTCAGTTCATCGAGCAAATGCTGACCGACGCGGCGATCGGTGATCAGCAAGTCGATGCGGCCGCGCACCAGTTTGCCAAAGTTGGCTTCGTGGGTCGGTGCCGGTTCACGGGTAAACAGCGTCGAGTCGCTAAAGTCGGGGCTGTACAGATACCCCGGCGAAGTGCCGATGGTCAGGCCTTTGAGCTCTTCGAGTTTACGGAACGGGTGCGGCCGGTCGTTGGCGTAGAACATCACGAACTCGACGTCCGATAGAGGCTCGATCGGATAAAGCAGGGTGGCGTCGCGTTCGTCGCTGTGAAAAATATCCAGCGCACCGTCGGCCTGACCGGTTTCGAGCATCGACAGGCAGCGCTTCCACGGCAGGAACTGCCATTCGACTTCGATGCCCAGACGTTTGAAGACAATCGCAGTGGTTTCGTAATCCAGTCCGAGGTTCTTGCCGCCTTCCTCATACACATAAGGCGCCCATGGCTCGGTGACAATACGCAGCTTCTCGCCTCGAGCGGCGAAGCTCAGGCAAGCAAAAACCAGCACGGCGAATAACTGCGTGATCAAAGGCATGGCTTGAGATTACGACGAGAAACGCGAAAGAGCCAGAAAGTGCCTGCACAAGCTCTGTTTCGGGCATTTAAAAGCAAAAGATCGCAGCCTTCGGCAGCTCCTACAGGTGTAATTAATACCAATGCAGGAGCTGCCGAAGGCTGCGATCTTTTGATCTTGCTTCTAACGCTTAACGAGGCAACTTCAGGTTATTCCAGATCGCCAGGCTAGGTTCGGCCTGGTTCATGGAATAGAAGTGCAGCCCCGGTGCGCCGCCCTGCAACAGGCGTTCGCACATCTCGCTGACGACTTGTTCACCAAAGCGCTGAATGCTCTGAGTGTCATCGCCGTAGGCTTCCAGTTGCTTGCGGATCCAGCGCGGGATTTCCGCACCGCAGGCATCGGAGAAGCGCGCGAGCTTGCTGTAGTTGGTGATCGGCATGATCCCCGGGACGATCGGCAGATCCACACCCTGCGCCTGCAAACGGTCGACAAAGTAGAAATAGCTGTCGGCGTTGAAGAAGTACTGGGTGATTGCGCTGTCGGCGCCGGCCTTGGCCTTGCGAATGAAGTTGGCCAGATCGTCTTCGTAGTTGCGCGCTTGCGGATGCATCTCCGGGTACGCAGCGACTTCGATATGGAAATGGTCACCGGTTTCTTCACGAATGAATTCAACCAGTTCATTGGCGTGACGCAGCTCACCGCTGGTCATGCCCATGCCGGACGGCAGGTCGCCACGCAAGGCGACGATGCGCTTGATGCCGGCAGCCTTGTACTCGTTCAGCAGGCCGCGCAGGTCGTCCTTGCTGTCGCCGACGCACGACAGGTGCGGTGCGGCCGGGATTTTGACTTCGCTTTCCAGTTGCAGAACGGTGTTGAGGGTGCGATCACGGGTCGAACCACCAGCGCCATAGGTGCAGGAAAAGAAATCGGGGTTATAAGTGGCCAGCTGACGGGCAGTGGCGAGCAGTTTTTCATGCCCAGCATCGGTCTTGGTCGGGAAGAACTCGAAGCTGTAGCGACGGTCTTGGGACATGGAGGAAACCTCCAGCTACAAGCTGCACGCTTCAAGCTGCAAGAGCAGCGGAGGTGCGCTGGTCTCTTGTGCCTGAAGCTTGCGGCCTGACACTGTTTTGAAATAGGGGCAGAGCCTCAGGCTTCGCACGGCAAGTTCGGCTTTTGACCTCGCTTGCCGCTTGAAGCTGGAAGCTCGCAGCTGCTCTTAACTTAGTAGCGGTAAGCGTGCGGCTTGAACGGGCCTTCGACGGTGACGCCGATGTAGTCAGCCTGTTGCTTGGTCAGTTGCGTGACCACGCCGCCGAAGCCGCGAACCATTTCCAGGGCCACTTCTTCGTCGAGTTTCTTCGGCAGTACTTCAACGGTCAGACGCTCGGCTTTCTGGGCTGGCGACAGGTCGGCGTACTTCTGGCCGAACAGGAAGATCTGTGCCAGCACCTGGTTGGCGAACGAACCGTCCATGATGCGGCTTGGGTGGCCAGTGGCGTTGCCCAGGTTAACCAGACGGCCTTCGGCCAGCAGGATCAGGTAGTCGTCGTTCTGTGCGTCGAAAGCGCCCGGGCCGGTACGGTGGATCTTGTGTACCTGCGGCTTCACTTCTTCCCATGCCCAGTTCTTGCGCATGAAAGCGGTGTCGATTTCGTTGTCGAAGTGACCGATGTTGCAGACCACGGCGCGCTTTTTCAGAGCTTTGAGCATGTTCGCGTCGCAAACGTTGACGTTACCGGTGGTGGTCACGATCAGGTCGATCTTGCCCAGCAGCGCTTTGTCGATGCTGGCTTCGGAACCGTCGTTGATACCGTCGATGAACGGCGAAACCAGTTCGAAACCGTCCATGCACGCTTGCATGGCGCAGATCGGGTCAACTTCGGAGACTTTAACGATCATGCCTTCCTGACGCAGGGACTGAGCGGAGCCCTTGCCCACGTCACCGTAACCGATGACCAGCGCTTGCTTGCCGGACAGCAGGTGGTCGGTACCGCGCTTGATTGCGTCGTTCAGGCTGTGACGGCAGCCGTACTTGTTGTCGTTCTTGGACTTGGTCACCGAGTCGTTGACGTTGATGGCCGGGATGCGCAGTTCGCCCTTGGCCAGCATGTCCAGCAGACGGTGTACGCCGGTGGTGGTTTCTTCGGTCACGCCGTGAACGCGATCCAGTACTTGTGGGTACTTGTCGTGCAGCAGCTGAGTCAGGTCGCCGCCGTCGTCGAGGATCATGTTGGCGTCCCATGGCTGGCCATCCTTGAGGATGGTCTGCTCCAGGCACCACTCGTACTCTTCTTCAGTCTCGCCTTTCCAGGCGAAAACCGGGATGCCGGCAGCAGCGATAGCGGCAGCAGCCTGATCCTGAGTGGAGAAAATGTTGCAGGACGACCAGCGCACTTCGGCACCCAGGGCAACCAGGGTTTCGATCAGCACGGCAGTCTGAATGGTCATGTGGATGCAGCCGAGGATCTTGGCGCCTTTCAACGGCTGTTCGCCGGAGTACTTGCGACGCAGACCCATCAGGGCCGGCATTTCCGATTCGGCGATGATGGTTTCGCGACGGCCCCAGGCAGCCAGGGACATGTCGGCAACTTTGTAATCGTTAAAATCTGCAGGCGTGATAACAGCGCTCATGAAGAGCCTCCATTCGTAATGTATGCGAATGGGCGCCGTTGTGCGTTTAGTGTCCAGCCTAAGGCCGGTCAACGCCCCATCCGAGCCTGACAGGTTGAACCTGCTGCAGCGCCCCTCGGACAGGTGGCGGGAAAACGGTAGCAAGTGATCGTTACCGTTTTGAAACGGGGGCGATTATAGCCGTCTAGACTGATCTTCCAAAGGGTTTCTGTCGGCCAGATGAAGATCGTTAATGACGACCATAGTCGAAGCCGCATGGAGCATGACCGCTCAGTCTGCCAAGATACCGTCCATCGTTCGGCAAGACACTCAGGAGTGAAGATGAATTTCCACACCCGCAAATGGGTAAAACCCGAAGACCTCAACCCCAACGGCACTCTGTTCGGTGGCAGCCTGTTGCGCTGGATCGACGAAGAAGCGGCGATTTACGCCATCGTCCAGTTGGGCAATCAGCGCGTGGTGACCAAGTACATTTCCGAAATCAACTTCGTCAGCGCCTCGCGCCAGGGCGACATCATCGAACTGGGCATCACAGCCACCGAGTTCGGCCGCACCTCGATCACCCTGACTTGCGAAGTGCGCAACAAGATCACCCGCAAGAGCATTCTCACTGTTGAGAAGATGGTGTTTGTGAATCTGGGTGAAGATGGTTTGCCAGCGCCGCATGGCCGTACCGAAATTAAATATGTGAAAGACCAGTTCCAGGAAGATGAGTTAGTCACCAAATAACGCGATCCCTGTAGGAGCTGCCGCAGGCTGCGATCTTTTGATCTTGTTTTATAGAGGCAAGATCAAAAGATCGCAGCCTACGGCAGCTCCTACATGTCCGACGTAGGATTTGCGTGGCACCTACAGAACGTATTCCAAGCCGCCGGGGTCGTAGGTAAACACCACCCCCCACGGTTCCCTCGCCATGACCACGCCCACTGACGGCAAGACCCCCGACCTCTCGGCCAAAGAGCAGCACGAAGTCGAGAAAAACCAGCCGCCCCGCGCGGCCGTCCTGCATGAAATTATCCGCAGCCAAGGCGATCAGGAACTGGAGCGCAGCATTGCCGCACTCTGGTGGTCGGCGCTGGCGGCCGGGCTGACCATGGGCCTGTCACTGATGGGCATGGGCCTGCTCAACTCGCGCCTGCCCGAGGGCGATGAATTCAAGGTGATCGCCAGTTTCGGCTATTGCGCAGGTTTTCTCGCGGTGATTCTCGCCCGTCAGCAACTGTTCACTGAAAACACCCTGACTGCCGTGCTGCCGGTCATGACCAAACCGACCCTGCAAAACTTCGGCCGGCTGATCCGCCTGTGGACGGTGGTATTGGTCGGCAACCTGTGCGGGACGATTCTGGTCGCGTATGTGATGCTCGAACTGCCGATCTTCGACACCAAGACCGACCATGCCTTCCTCGAAATCGGCCGCAAGGTCATGGAAAACCATGCCAGCCAGATGTTCGCCAAAGGCATCGTCTCCGGCTGGATGATCGCCACCATGGTCTGGATGATCCCGTCGATGGAGAGCGCGAAGATGTGGATCATCATTCTCATCACCTACCTGATGGCGCTCGGCGATTTCACCCACATTGTGGTGGGGTCGGCGGAGGTGTCGTATCTGGTGTTCGCCGGCGAGTTGCCGTGGAGTGATTTCTGGATGGTCTTCGCGGGGCCGACGCTGGCGGGGAATATCATTGGCGGCAGTTTTATCTTTGCGCTGATCAGTCATGCGCAGATCCGCAGCGAGAGCGGGGCGCCGAAGGAAGCGGCGGATCAGGCCGAGAAGCCTGATCCGCAACAGATCAAAAAATGATCAGTGGTGCGCTGGTTCAGTCACGGTCGCGGGCTCATTGCGAGTCGCGTACTTGACCAGTTTGCCAATGGTCAGACCCTGCAACAGGATCGACGACAGCACCACGATGTAAGTGATGCTGAGCAACAGATCGCGCTCCGGGCCCAGCGGTAGGGCCAGCGCCAGTGCCACCGAGACGCCACCGCGCAAACCGCCCCAGGTCAGAATCCGGATGGTGCCGGCGGGCACTGTCCGCCAGCGACGCAGCAGGACAATCGCCGGAGCCACGGTGAGCAGGCGCGAGAGCAGAATCGCCACCGCCAACAAACCTGCCGCAGCCATGTGCAGCCAGTTGAAGGGCAGCAGCAACAGCTCCATGCCGATCAGCGCGAACAGCAGCGCGTTGAGCATGTCATCGAGCAATTCCCAGAAACCGTCGAGGTAGCGGCGGGTCATGTCGTTCATCGCCAGATTGCGCCCGACGTTGCCGATGATCAGGCCGGCGACGACCATCGCAATCGGCGCTGAAACGTGAATTTCGGTGGCCATTGCCGAACCGCCAATGACCAGCGCCAAGGTCAGCATCACAGTGATCTGATGCTGCTCGATGCTCTTGATCATTCGATAGACCAGATAACCGATCAGCCCGCCGAACAGCACACCGCCGATGGCTTCATGAACGAACAACATCGCGGTGGCGCTGACGGTCGGGGTCTCGCCGAGTTGGGCGATGCCCAGCAGTACGGTGAACACCACGACGGCCGTGCCGTCGTTGAACAGCGACTCGCCCACGATGGTGGTTTTCAGCGGCTTCGAGGCGTTGGCGGTACGCAGCACACCGAGCACGGCAATCGGGTCGGTCGGCGAAATCAGCGCGCCGAACAGCAGGCAATACAAGAAACTCACGTGCCAGCCGAACAGGGCAAAAATGTAATAGGCAAGGCTGCCGATCACGGTGGTGGCAATCAACACGCCGAAGGTCGCCAACAGGCCGATGGGCCAGCGGTAGCTGCGCAGATCATTCAAGTTGACGTGCAGGGCGCCGGCGAAGAGCAGGAATGAGAGCATCCAGTTCATCAGCAGATCGCCGAAGTCGATCTGGCCGATCAGTTGCTGCACGCGCTCTTCGAGACCGGGGTAGCCGAGCACGCTCAGGCCTTGCAGGATCAGCGAGAACAGCAGTGCGGTCACCATCACGCCGATGGTCGGCGGCAGGCCGATGAAGCGGAAGTTGACGAAGGTCAGGAGGGTGGTGAGGCAGATGAAAGCGGCGACAAGTTCAAGCATCCGGGGTCCTTTGGATGAGGGGTGAGTGGAGCGCGCCCGATGCTTGGGCGCAGGGGTTTGATGGGCTGAGAGCGACAGAGGGCACAAGCGTCCCTCACCCCAGCCCTCTCCCGGAGGGAAAGGGAGCCGACCTTATTGTCTTGCGGCATGCATCGACCTGAATAACCGAGTCGATTATGGATTCGGCAATGCGCGTTCAGGTCGGCGTACTTCTGAAGCCTCCCCCGGTCAGTCCCCTCTCCCTCTGGGAGAGAGCTAGGGTGAGGGCACTGTCTGGCACAACACAATTAGCCGGACACATTGACCGCAGCGGCCTCACGACGTTGCAGATAAATAAACAAAAGCGCCGTCAGCACCGTCAATACACCGACCAGCGCACCGGTCCACGGCAAGTCCGCGAGATCCGCGCCACTGGCCACCACCAGCCCGCCGATCCACGCACCCGCTGCGTTGCCAAGGTTGAAAGCACTCTGGTTCAACGTCGAACCGAGGTTCGGTGCCTCATGGGCCTGATCAATGATCAGCAATTGCAGAATCGGGCACAGCGCGAAGGCAAAAATCCCCCACAGCACCAGCGTGATTGCCGCCGGCACCACCGAGCGGCTGGTCTGGCTGAACGCCGCCAGAATCACCACCACGGCCAGCGCGACACCGACCAGCGACGGCAACAAACGGCTGTCCGCCAAGCGTCCGCCGAGCATGCTGCCGCCGGTCAGGCCGACGCCGAACAACAACAGCATCACCGTTACCCCATGCGGGCTGACGCCGGTGATGTCCTGCAGGATCGGCGCGATGTAGGTGAATACGCTGAACAGGCTGGTTGACGCCAACACGCTCATGCCCAGTGCCAGCAGCACGTTGACCTTACCCAGCACTTTGAACTCGCTGGCGAGGTTGGCCTTGTCCATCAGGATGTGTTTCGGCAGCCACAACCACTGCGCGAGAGCGGCGATCACACCAATCACCGAGACCGCCCAGAAGGTCGAGCGCCAGCCGGCGTATTGACCGAGCGCCGTGCCCAGCGGCACGCCGAGGACGTTGGCCAAGGTCAGGCCGGTGAACATCATCGCAATCGCCTGCGCGCGTTTGTTCGGCGCCACCAATCCGGCGGCAACCACCGAGCCAATGCCGAAAAACGCGCCGTGACACAGCGCGGTGACCACGCGAGCGGCCATCAGCGTCGCGTAGTTCGGTGCCAGTGCGCAGAGTATGTTGCCGAGAATGAACATCAGCGTCATTCCCAGCAACGTCGCTTTGCGCGGCATGTTCGCGGTGCCGATCGCCAGGATCGGCGCGCCGAACACCACGCCCAATGCGTAACCGGTGATCAATAGGCCCGCGTGAGGAATGCTCACGGCAAGGTCGCGGGCGACATCGGGCAGCAGGCCCATGATGACGAATTCGGTGGTGCCGATGCCGAACGCGGCAACAGCGAGGGCAAGCAAGGCGAGAGGCATGCGCAAGGTCTCTGTCGGTAGTCTTGACGCTTTGATCAGGCATACGCAGGCCGACGACCGCTCTCGCAAGAGAGCAGGGCAGGCAGGAATTATTGGTATTTTTCTGTGCGCAACTGAGTGCGGCGTGGTCGCTTGCAGTATAAACAGCTGCTGACACATCGCGAATCAATAATCTGACTAATTGGCTGGATAACAACAATAAGGAGTGGGACGTGCTGGCAACAGCTTTGGTATTGGTGGCGGCGCTGTTGCATGCGACGTGGAATACGTTGATCAAGTTCAGCGCCGAGCGGCTGCTGGTGGTGGCGTGCATGGACACCGTGGCGCTGCTGGTCGTCGCCATCGCGTTGCCATTCGTGAGCTTGCCGCCCATGGAAATCTGGCCGTGGATTCTGGCGTCGGCAGCGTTTGAATTGCTGTATCGCTACCTGCTGATTCAGGCGTACCGGGTCGGCGATCTCGGGTTGGTGTATCCGCTGATGCGCGGACTGTCGCCGCTGGTGGTGCTCGCGCTGACTCTGATCTTCGCGGGTGAAGTGCTCACCACGCAGCAAATCTTCGGCATCATGTTGATCCCGTTCGGCATGGTTTGTCTGCTGTGGCAGGGTGGCGGTGGCAAGCATTTGCCATGGTCGATGTTGCCGGTAGTGGCGCTGATTGGCCTGTGTATCGGTTGCTACACCTACATCGATGGTCAGGCGCTGCGGCGCTGGTCGCATCCGCTCGATTACCTGGTCTGGGTCACGCTGCTCAGCGCGTGGCCATTTCCGCTGTTGGCGTGGGTCGCCAAGCGTCCGGCGTTCATATTGTTCTGGCGTGAGCAATGGAAGCTGGGGTTGGCGGTGGGCTTCTGCGTATTGGCCAGCTACGCTCTGGTGCTGTGGGCTATGCAGTTGGGCTCGATTGCCGAAGCGGCGGCGTTGCGCGAGATCAGCGTGATTCTGGTGGTGCTGTTCGGTATGCGTTACCTCAAAGAACCTTTCGGTCTTCCGCGGCTCTTAGCCTGTGGGCTGGTGCTGATCGGCATGTTGGTGATGAAGTTCTGACCGCTCGCGAATTCTATAAATCGAAAAAGGACGGCGTTATGACGGTGGCTCTTTGGTGTGTGTTGGTGGCGATTTTTCTGCCGTATATCTGCACTGGTGTGGCGAAAGCCGTGGGTGGCTACCGGTTGAGTGACAATCACGATCCGCGCGACTTTCTCGAAAGTCTCAACGGTGTGGCGAGGCGTGCGCATGCAGCGCAGATGAACAGCTTTGAAGTGACCCCGGCGTTTGCCGCGGCGGTGATCGTCGCGCATCTGGTGGGAACCGCGCAGTTGGTGACGGTCAATGTGCTGGCGGTGATGTTTATTACCAGTCGCCTGCTGTACATCATTTGCTATCTGGCGGACTGGGCGATCTTGCGGTCGCTGGTGTGGTTTGTGGGGATGGGATTGATCGCTTCGTTCTTCTTCGTGTCGGTGTAAAAAGAGCAAGATCAAAAGATCGCAGCCTGCGACAGCTCCTACAGAGGAATACGTACTCCTGTAGGAGCTGCCGCAGGCTGCGATCTTTTGCTTTTTAAGGTTTGTCGGCCACCTGCGGCACTTGCGGCAACGCCGCGCCTTTTGGCCAGAGCATCCAGATCTGCCCTTGCTGTTTCATGTCTCCGGCCAATTGCCCGGCCGCATCACCGGTGCCCCAGAACAGATCCGCACGCACCTCGCCGGCAATCGCGCCGCCGGTATCCTGCGCCGCCACTGGACGCACCAGTGCCGTGCCATCCGGGCGCGAGGTCGACAGCCACAACAGGCTGCCCAACGGAATCACTTTGCGATCCACCGCCGCGCTGTAGCCGGCAGTCAACGGCACGTTCAGCGAGCCGCGTGGGCCTTCATTGCTGTCCGGGTTGCGGGTAAAAAATACATAGCTCGGGTTGCTGCCGAGCAGCTCCGGGATGCGCGCTGGATTGGCCTTGGCCCAGTTGCTGATGGCACTCATGGTCACGTCCTCTTTCTTCAGCTCACCCTGCTCGACCAGCCAGCGGCCAATCGGCCGGTACGGATGGCCGTTCTGGTCGGCGTAGGCAATGCGCAGCTGTTTGCCGTCCTCGGTCTGAATGCGCCCGGAACCTTGGATCTGCAGGAATTGCAGATTCATCGGATCGGTCAGGTAGGCAACAACGGGGGCTTTGACGCCTTTGGATTCGATGGTGGCTGCGTCGTCGTAAGGCTTGAGCACTCGGCCTTCGAGGCGACCGCGCAGACGCTTGCCTTTCAGTTCCGGGTAAATGCTGTCCAGCGAGACGATGATCATGTCTTCCGGCACGCCGTACACGGGCACATTGGCCGTGTCGGTCGGCGTCAAACTGCCGGGGTAGACCGGTTCGTAGTAACCGGTGATCAAGCCGTTGGGGTTGTCGTTCTCCGCGCGCAGGCCGTAGACGTCGAGGTTTTGTTTGAGGAAGGCGCGAATCTCGCCAGCACTTTGCGGGACGTTGGCTGCGGCGGCGCAGGTGCTGCCCCAGACTGCATCAGCCTTGAGCCGGGTGCAGGCGCTGCGCCACGAACCGAAGCCGGCGACCAGATCACTATCGGACACTGCCGGCAATGCTTCCCAAGTGGCGCTGGAGTAAGTGGCCAGTGCGTGAGTTTTTGGCTTGGCGCTGTCGCCACCGGTGCAGCCGGCGAGAATCGCCAGCAGCGGCAGGGTTGCGAACAACGGGTAACGCCAGGCCTTGAGACGGCTGTTCATGGAGTGATTCCTGTGTCGGTTGCCCGCGTGCTCCATGCGCTCGAGCAACCCGTATTTTTAATAGGGCTATTGGTGTTTGTCGGTGACGCGAGGATACTGGCCGCCGATTCCGTGACCTGAAGCCACCATGACTCTTAAAAGAATTTCTGTTGTATTGCTGGCCTGTCTGACCTTGTCCGCCTGTGGCGGTGTCGATCCGAATTCCCCGCTGGGTCAACGCAAGGCGATCTTCAAACAAATGCTCAAGACCGGCGAAGACCTCGGCGGCATGTTGCGCGGACGCATCCCGTTCGACGGGCCGAAATTTGCCGAAGGCGCGGTCAAGCTCGATGCGTTGTCCCATGAACCATGGAAGCACTTTCCGCAAGTTCGTGAAGAAGATCACACCAGCGCCAAGGACGATGTCTGGCAGAAGCAGGCGCAGTTTCAGGAAATGGCCCGCAACCTTGAATTGGCCACCGGTGAATTGGTGATTGCCAGTCAGGTTCAGCCGTACAAGGCCAGCAACCTCGGGCCTGCGGTGCAGAAAGTTGAAGATGCCTGCAGCGCTTGCCATAAACAGTTTCGCGATCATTGATACCTAAAAGATCGCAGCTTGCGGCAGCTCCTACATTGATCAGGGTAGGAGCTGCCGCAGGCTGCGATCTTTTGATTTTTACTTATCGATTTCGTCCAGCGCATCCTGCAGTTCTTTGCGCGACTCGGCGAGTTTGTCTTTGCGCTTGTTGATCTTTTCCGGGTCGCCTTTCTTCATGGCTTTATCGAGATCAGCCTGACGCTGACTCACTTCGTGCTTGGCTTCGAGCACCTTGTTTTCGCGCTCTTTCTTCAGGCCTGCGTCGGTGCAGTTTTTCGTTACTTCATTCAGAGCCGTTTCCAGGCCTGCCTGCTGATCGGTATTGCCGCGCGTCTTGGCCTGTTCGATCTGGTTCATAATGCCCTGCTTCTTGGCGGCACAACCGGTCAGGCCCGGGGCGTCTTCATCGGCCATGACGGGGGTGGCCATTACGCCGCAAAGGGTCAGCATGGCGAGCGGTGCGAGAAATTTCATAAAAGCTCCATGTGCAAAGGCAATCGGGTCGGGGCGGCACTGCGCTGTTGGAGCGCCTCGGTGGTGGTTGGGTTCCCGGGGTAACGGGATTGCGTGCTCAGAAACCGTCGATACCGGCGTTACGCAGAGTATCGCTCAAGGCTAGCACCTGCGGATCGCGGAAGAATGCGCTCAATTGCGCTGCTCGACCGGGGCCGATACCGGGTTCTGCCTGCCATTGTTCGGTGTCACGTTGTGCCAGCGCCTGCCATGAATCGGGGAGTCGTGCCTCACCGGTTGGCGGTAAGCCCAGGGCTCTCAGCCACAGAGCGAAGGGCCGTTGGCGGGCGCTGTGAAAACTGTGCATCAGGCGTTCGCTGCTGCGCTCGCCGAAGCCGGCAATGTTAGCAAGCTCTGGCGCGTCGAGGGTCAACCAATCCAGCAGGTTGTTCAGGCGGCCTGTTTCGAAAAGTTTCTCCCAGGTGCCGCGACCGACATGTTGCATCGCCAGTCCCCGTTTGCCACTGAGCCAGGTCAAGCGCGCGAGAAACTGGCTTTCGCAACCTGGCGTGGGTTGCCAGCAGCTCAAGTTGTGGAAGTCATCAGCGTTGGGGATCTTGATGTCTGCCCGTTCGACGGTGCGCAGTACAACATTGTCGAGCCGCGGAATGGTCAGGCCGGCCAGGCTGATTGCGACCTGATCACCGGGACGAATATCCAGCGCCTGCCAGTGCTTCAACGAACTGGCGCTGACCCGTTTGATCTCCCGGTCGTCGAGCATGACCGGGACAAGCTCGATCACCGGGGTGATGCGCCCGGTGCGACCGATCTTGAAGTTGACCTTGCGCACTTGCGCCAACGCTTGCGCAAACGGGTATTTCCAGGCGACCGCCCAGTACGGCGCGCGCGCCTGCCAGCGTTCGGCAGGTGGACGCTGGTTCTGGCGCAAAACCACGCCGTCCGTGGCAAACGGCAGGGGTGAGCGATACCAGTGCTCGCGCCATTTCTGCGCCTCGGCGAAGTCGCTGACGGGATGGCTGAACGGCTCGATTGTGGCGAAACCCAGTGCTGCCAATCTGGCGATTCGTTCGGGCAAGTCCAAGGAGTCTTGCGGCCAGTCCCAGACGAACAGTCCGATGCCGGCGGCGTGTTCGGCCTCCAACGATTTTCGTCCCATCAGACCCGCTACGGTTGCGCGGGCGTTGACGCTGCCGGCTCGAGCTTGCACGTGTTCGTTCAAGCGCCAGTAGAGTTCGCCTTGCACCAGCAGATCCACTGGTTGTGAAAGGCGTTTAGGGATCGCGCCAATCTTCTGTGACGATGCCGTCCAGTCTTGGCCGCGAACGCCGTTACCACGACTGATGGCCTGATGCAGAACGCCTGCGCGATAAATCAGCGTCACCGCGACGCCGTCGACTTTGGGCTGTACCCAGACATCCTTGCGATCGCGCAGCCACGTTTCCACCGCCTCGGCCTTATGCAGTTTATCCAGGCCGGTATGGGCGATGGGGTGCGCGATCGAGCCCGAGGCTGTGCGCAAGGGATCGGCTGGCGAGGGCAATTTGAAACACTCTCGCCATTCGTTCAGGCGTGTGCGCGATTGATCGTAGAGCTCATCGGCAATCAGTGAACGACCTTCGCGGTGATAGGCGTCGTCCCATTGGTCGATCTGTTTTTGCAGGGCGGCGATTTCGCTTTTTGCTTGAGTGGCCGGCCATTTCGGGCAATCGGCGTGGGCGTTGAGGGTCGTACAGGCCAGGAGAAAAACAGACAGCAGGCGCAGCGTGGCAAGCATCGTGAGCGTCCTTGCTCAGGGGGAATGCTAGAAGGTTAGGCGAAGATATTTATACTGTCGGATGGGTGTTTTGCGGCTTGTTTCTGTGCAGTAAAAAAGCCCCTCACCCTCTCCCTGAGGGAGAGGGGGCTGACCGAGTGGTTTGTTGAATGTGCATCGACCTGAACGTTCTGAGTCGAACTCTTTGATGCCGGCATGAAAAAGCCCCGCACGGCGCGAACCGTGCGGGGCTTTTTTGTACCGCGGGGAAGTCTTACAGACCAGCAGCGGCGCGCAGAGCGTCGGCGCGGTCGGTTTTTTCCCAGGTGAACGTGGTGAAGGTGTCTTCGCCAACGGTCTTGGTCTCTGGCGTGCGACCGAAGTGGCCGTACGCTGCGGTTTCCTGGTACATCGGGTGCAGCAGATCGAGCATGGTGGTGATTGCGTATGGACGCAGGTCGAACACTTCACGGACGAGTTTGACGATCTTGTCATCGCTGATCTTGCCGGTGCCGAAGGTGTTCAACGAGATCGAAGTCGGCTGAGCCACACCGATCGCGTAGGAAACCTGGATCTCGCAACGCTCGGCCAGGCCGGCAGCGACGATGTTCTTGGCAACGTAACGGCCAGCGTACGCCGCCGAACGGTCAACCTTCGATGGATCTTTACCGGAGAACGCGCCGCCGCCGTGACGGGCCATGCCGCCGTAGCTGTCGACGATGATCTTGCGACCGGTCAGGCGGAATTCACCTACCGGGCCGCCAATGATGAACTGGCCGGTCGGGTTGATGTGGAACTGGGTGTCTTTGCTCAGCAGTTCGGCAGGCAGTACGTGCTTGACGATCAGCTCCATCACGCCTTCGCGCAGGTCCTTGTACGACACTTCAGGGTTGTGCTGGGTCGACAGAACAACGGCATCGATACCGACAACCTTGCCGCCCTCGTAACGGCAAGTCACTTGCGACTTGGCGTCCGGACGCAGCCAAGGCAGCAGGCCCGATTTACGGGCTTCGGCCTGGCGCTGTACCAGCTGGTGCGAGAAGGTGATCGGCGCTGGCATCAAAACGTCGGTTTCGTTGCTGGCGTAGCCGAACATCAGGCCCTGGTCGCCGGCGCCCTGATCTTCAGGTTTGGCACGGTCAACGCCCTGGTTGATGTCCGGGGATTGCTTGCCGATGATGTTCATCACGCCGCAGGTCGCGCCGTCGAAGCCGACGTCGGAGCTGTTATAGCCGATGTCGAGAATCACGTTACGCACGATCTCTTCCAGATCGACCCAGGCACTGGTGGTCACTTCACCGGCAACGATGGCCACGCCAGTCTTGACCAGAGTTTCCACGGCAACGCGTGCGTGTTTATCCTGGGTAATGATGGCGTCCAGCACCGCATCGGAAATCTGGTCGGCGATTTTGTCCGGATGCCCTTCGGACACGGACTCGGAGGTGAAGAGGGAGTATTCGCTCATCTCGATGTTTTCCTGAATTTACCGATGGTGAGTGTCGCCAGCCGGTCGCTGAAAGTGGCGGACCTGGATCTGGAAACCATTACGTAATCCTAAATAGATGC